>CAYHED010000187.1:0-2501 GCA_964355615.1 uncultured bacterium | reverse complement strand
AAAATTGATTTTTCTTATCAGCCAGATTTCAATGCCAGTTACCCCCCGAGCTGCCCTGTGCCGCTCCAACTGGAACCTATTTTTTCTCAAGCCTCTTATTTCACAGGAGAGTCACAGAATCTAGCTCCCCCGCCAATACCCAATCAGCCAGCATTTCCGGAAATACGGTATGAGCCCTCCCTGAACCAGTTCGTAGACCCTAATCCTGGCAATTGGAAGTATAGGCCAGAACTTGCTGCACAAGAAAGAATACAGGCAGCAGCTGAAATGATGGGCTTGACACAGCCCATCTTCGAGGTAAAGACTCCTCCTCACCAAGCACCGATAGAGCAAGGCCCAGCACCTGAGAGGATTGTGGAGCCGTCAGGGTTGACGAGGGCCATGTTCGATCGGGAGCTCTGGGATCCTAGTATTACGTCCGATCGAGAACTTTTTATCCCTAAAAGCGGACCACTTTTAGGGCAAATGGACCAAGGACAGGTCCATTACCACTGTGGCATCGGGAATACTCTAGATACTGTCATAGAAGGGGGAGCGTGTTTATATAAAGGTTTAGGGCAACTGCTGGCAGTCCAACCTCACTGGATTCACCAAGACAGTCTGACCTATGGACTGACAACGGTAATTCTCGAAAAAAGTAAGGAAAAGCAAACGCTACTTGATCCGTTGCATTGGCCAGGTGTTCGGGTTTTGAGGGATGGGTTTTTAAATCGTTCTGATGTGGCACGTGCGATCGCATACGAAGTGGAGCAACTCTCTACCAAAGCACAGGCCATTATAGAGGCAAATAATCCCAAGTTAAAGCAGCTTCACATTGCCTTCAGCAATGGGGGGTATGTCTTCAGAGAGGCGTTGAAGCAACTGCCGCCCGAATATCGGAATACCATTATAGTCATCACAGCGGGGTCCACTGCCATTATTGATGCAACTTTAGCTTGCAAGGTCTACAATAGGATTGGAAGTAAGGATTGGCCCTCCAAGTTCTGTAATGGGGGAGCGGAGGATATTGCTGCCGCCGAGGCGACGGGGGATGTATGGATCGTGCCCCAAACAGAGACACAAGCTGGGGTGGGTGGCCACTACTTCACCCAACCGGATTACCAGGACGAAATAACATCAATTATTTATGATGATATTGTGAATGAATATGAAATTTATTAAATTTTTGTTTTTTATTTTTATGGTTTCCTGTGTAAGGAAACAGGAAGTGCAACACATTCCTGAGTATGCGTTTTTACAAGAATTTTCTGAACAAATCAAGCCACAGACAGGTTTGATTCTTCGTGGGTACGGGGTTAATAATTCTCTTCCTGAAGGATATAATTTTACAAATCATATAGCGAGGATGGGGGTTTCTTATTCTCTTTCAGGAACAAGAAATGACCAGGTGTCTTTAGATGAGGCAAGGCGAATGGTTGTATTTGTGGTGGAAAATTTGCTGCAAGCTATCAACTCCAACCAAACAATCGGTCCTCGATTAGAAGTGTGGCCATTTGTGAACGATCGGTTGCGTGTAAATATGTATTTCGAGGATGAGAATCGCATCCACCTAGGTCAAGGGATCGCTCTGATTTATTTTTCTCGGGGCACCATCAAGTACAAGCGGTACGACATTACCAAGTACACGGGGAAGTTTCCTGCGGAGGGGAAGCACGTCCTAGTGCTTGAGGAGCCCTACGCAGATGCCCTGGAGATCGTCAAGCAGCAAGGCGGCCTTGTTTCTGTCGCAAAGCACTGATAATCAATTTTAAAATGTCTTGTTGAGGGTGATGGTGAAGGATTGCGCGGTGATTTTCTGCGTAGTCTTTACAGACGCGATCCCTTCTTCGGTATAGGCCGTAGTCGTGATCAGGGAGTGGGAGAAAAGAGCAGTTTCTTCCGCGGTGGCGTTGCCTGTCACAGCGTAGCTGTAGCCTAGATCTAAAAACCAGCTGGAGGCAAAGGGGTAGATCCACCCGAGTTGGGCGATTCCTCCCCAGATCCATTGAGAAAGCGATAGATTTGTAGGGGGTCCCAAGACATCTGAAGGAGTTCCATTGATGCGAGCAGAGCCTCCGATGCCGTACAGATATTGCTGGGCTTGGAAAAGGACGGGCCCTGCGCCGAGGTAAACACAGCTGTCATTGAAAAAGTAGCCTGAGATCGGAAGGAAAGACAGTTCGTGATTTACGTGGGTCTGGGCAGAGTTGATGAGAAAATGTCCGACAAATGGTTCCGCGCCGGTTGTCATATAAGTGCTTGCTGGGAAGGAGTCGAGGTTGTTTTTGGTGAATGCGAGGCCGAGATATTGATACACGGCTTTACAGCCCAAAAACCAACAGCTGTTGGAAAAGCGATGGAGGTAACCGAGTTGCGCTTGGGGGGCTAAAGTAGAATCGGTGGCGTGATAAGGAGTTGCAGAGCCCGTAACTTCTCCCAGAGCGGCGAGAGCTGAGCCGGAAAAGACACTGGAAAACGCCGTTCCATTGAATTGCTGGTCTACTTTTACGGAATTGTAGCTG
>CAYHED010000186.1:0-2550 GCA_964355615.1 uncultured bacterium | reverse complement strand
CCCCTTTGTAGATTCGAGGGTAGGGGGTCCCGCTCAACATGCGCGCCACCGAGTCCGATTGGGTTTGGTCGATCAGAGTGAGGCCGTGGAGCCCCTGTTGCAGCCCCTCGTAGCCAGTAACGAGCTTGAACCAAGAACCAGGAGGCGACGCGACCTGGAATGCGTAGGAACGGGTGAACCCAAAGCCCCCTGGCGGATAAAAGGCGGTGGCGAGATCTTTTTGAGGAGCCCCTAGCTCTGCAAACGAACGGAAGGTCGCCAAGAGAGACTCCGGCAATCCCATCTTTTTGGCTAAGAGGGGAAGGCGCTTTTCAGCCCAGAAAATCGAAAAGAGCTCCTTTTCCTTGGCCTCTAAGTAATCGAGGTAAGGGCGGGCGTAGGTTTTTTTCTCCTTTTCCTCGCGTCTTTTTTCAGCTAAAAAATCTTTTTGATGCCCTTGTCTCCACTGTAAAAACTCCTCTTGGCGAAAGGCTAAAACCGCCTCTTCTTTCAGAGAGGCTTCTTGGCGCAAAAATTCTTGGTTGAGCGCCCGGTAAGTGGAAAGTTTCATCGATCCGTATTGGGACGCGAGCGCCTCGTTGAAGCGAGACCGGTCGAGGCAGAGCTGGCACAGATCTTCGATGAAGGGATCGGTTTGCGGCTGCAGGGCGGTTTTCAAGTCCACCGGTTTTGAAAAAAAGAGACGCGCTGCCGATTCAGGAGGGGTCACCAACTCGAGATAGAACTCCCAAGTGAGCCGCTTTTCTTCCCTCTCCCGTTGGAGAGGCTCCTTTCCATCCCAAACAGCCCCTATGAACCGCTCATTTTCGAGCCAGCGACAGGCCCGCTCCTGTTTCCGTTTCCGCTCGACCGGATGGATTGCAGGGATAAAATCATTCGGATCAAAGCGCGGATAGCTCGCCAGAGCCAAAATTTCTCCCGTATTGGGGTCGAGTGCGACAATGGCCCCCCCCTTCATCCAGAAAAGCTTCTGGCGCCGTTTTTCATCTTCCGTTAACAGCTCTTCTGCGAACTGCTGCAGCTCCGCTGAAATGGAAAGGGTGATTTTTTTGCCAGCCACCGCCTCCCTTCCCCCCGGAAGCTCACGCAGATAACGCCCCTTTTGATCGACCTCCAATGTTTTTTTCCCATAAAATCCACGAAGGTCCTCCTCAAACTGCCCCTCTACCCCCGTTTTCCCTATGAGATCGGTCAACGTATAGGCCCTTTCTTTCAGCTCGCTCAGCCGCCCCTCATCCGCACCCCACTCCCGTACATCTTGCAACTCGGCCATCTCCGCTGCAATCGCCCGGTACTCCCTCGAACTGATGGACCCCATCCGCCCAATCACATTGCAAGCGACAGGGCCTAGAGGGTAAAAACGCTCCGAGCTGATCTCCGCATGAACCCCCACCCAGTCCTTTTCGAGCATTTTCAGCCGGTAGTGCTCCAATTCAGATAAATGGGACTTGAGAAGATAGGGGACATGAGGGAAGAGGGAGGCCCTCGAGTGGATCTCATCTTCCACTCGGAGCGGATCGAGCCCCAGCTCTTTGGCCAGGATGTGGGAGAGCTCCAAGACATATTCTCGCCGAGGCGTCGTCCGGACCCCATTTTGCCAGGCAATCACCGGAATTTGGGCAATTTGGTTGTAGTAAACGGCCGCGTTATAACAAATTTTATTTTCGGCGAGAGGAATTCCAAACCGATCGACGAGGATCCCCCGATCGGCTTTGAGCAGTAAGGTCCGCTCCTGAGGCCGTTTTGCCTCTATGAGCCGCTCTTCTCGCTGAACCGTGCTCAGATGCCAAATCCTGAGGACGATCACCAAAAAGGCGCACAAAATGACCCTGAGCACGCGGTTGGTTTGAGAGGCTTTTGACCCGTTCATAGTCTTTATTTTTCCAGCGTAACACATTTTGCTCTTGGAAAAAATGGAATATTGCGGTAAAACTGTTATTTCGCATTTTGAAGCCCTTTCGCAAATGAGGGGGGCCATGCGCGCCTGTAGTTCAATGGTAGAACAGTAGCCTTCCAAGCTACGAGTGTCAGTTCGATTCTGTCCAGGCGCTAACTTTAATTATTTTAGAATATTTTGAGGAGTACTTTGGCTACAGCACAGCAACACGAAGCAGGAGTGACCATTAAGCAGTTGCTCCAATCAGGAGCTCACTTTGGGCACCAGACCCGTCGATGGAACCCCAAGATGAAGAGATTCATCTTTGAGGCCCGCAACGGAATTTACATCATCGACCTCGCAAAGACGATGCAACAAATCCGCGCAGCGATCCCCGTTGTCAGAGAAGTCGTTGCAAAACGGAAATCGATCCTCTTCGTAGGAACGAAAAAGCAGGCGAAAGCGGTGATTAAAGAGTGCGCTGAAGAGTGTGGCGAGTTCTACATTTGTGAGCGTTGGCTCGGTGGATCTTTGACCAACCTCACCACCATTCGCAAGTCGGTTAAAACTCTCGAGAACATCGAGAAGCGACTCGCATCAGGCGGCGAAGGGCTGAAGAAGAAAGAGATTTCCCTCCTCGGCAAAGAGCAAGTGAAGCTCAACCGGAACTTAGC
>CAYHED010000185.1:0-2560 GCA_964355615.1 uncultured bacterium | reverse complement strand
TCACTCCAGCAACGGTTTCAAGCTTGGCTGGGCGGGGCAGGGGATCGTGCGGTGGCTTAGCCAACCAGGTGTTCGAGAAGGGAGTAAAAACGGTATAGGGGCCGCCCACCGCCCTCTGAATCGCCCCTGGAGGATGAATCAGCAGGTCATCACAAGGAACCACCTCGATCCCAAGCTCAGCACCCATCACCACAACTTTTTCATCTCTTGAGCGTGAATACGGCTCGATGTCCCTGTTGAAGAACAGGGTTTTTGCGCCCACTTCCTTTGCCAGAGCCCCAAGAGTTTTGATGGGGTCCCCTCTTTTAAGAATCAGGGGTGCCCCAAGGGCGGCCAAATTATCTCCCAAGCTTTTGAGGGAGGCCAAAAGAAAGGCGGTACGCCGACTCGCACCCTTTTTTTCAGACAAAAGTAGTGGATCAAAAATGAAAACCGGGACAATCGGAAGCTTTCGCGCACACGCTTGATGCAGCGCAGTGTTATCGGAAATGCGCAAATCTCGGCGAAACCAAACAAGGGCGGGTGCGCGCTGCATTCTTTTTTTTAGCGCGCAGCGAACAACTTCGCACGCGCAAAGATATTTTTTTCTTTTTTCTCCTCGAGAAAACCTTTTTTTATGCGGAGGTTGTTTGTCAAGCGAAGTCATTCACAAATATTTTCATGTTTTTTGCAAATTCCTCTTGCGTGTTTTTTTTCCTGAGCGAATGATTCCAGCCCGCTAACCAAAAAGGAAAATAAAACGAATGAGCAATCCTCCAGAAATTTGGGTCAAAGTTTGTCGCGAACTAGAAAAAGTCATCACCCCCGACGCGCTCCACCGATGGTTCTCGTCGATTGTACCAATTAGCTACGAGGCCGGTCGCCTGGTCTTGGGGGTCGAAAACGCCATCTACCAGTACTGGATCGAGGAGAACTACCTCAACCAGCTCCGCGAATGTGCCACTTTGGCTGTCGGCCGAGAGGTAAAAATCAGTTTTGATGTGGTCGGCTCGAAAGATCGCCCGACTCCCAGCGCAGAAGAGCATCTCCTACAAGCAGAAGGAAAAGAAAAGTCCAAGCCCCTCGCAGGGGAGTTGGTCAGTCGTTATACCTTTGAGTCCTTTGTTGCTGGGGTAAATAGCCAGTTTGCTCATGCCGCTGCCACTGCTGTGGCGGATGCTCCCGCAAGAACTTACAATCCTCTCTTTATCCACGGTTCCGTAGGTTTAGGGAAAACCCATCTGCTTCACGCAATCGGGCACCGAATCATGCAGAAAAAGAAAGGTGCCAAGATCGTTTATGTTACCTCGGAACAATTTACGAATGAGTTTATCTCCGCCATCCAACATGGGGAGCTGGTAAAGTTTCGTCGCCGTTTCCGCCAAGCGGATTGCTTGCTGATCGATGACGTGCAGTTCTTCTCCGGCAAGGACCGTTCACAAGAAGAGTTCTTCCACACTTTCAACACCCTCTTTGACGGAAATCGTCAAATCGTCCTCTCCAGCGATAGTCCGCCGGGAGATGTGGCCAATCTTCAGAAGCGACTCGTTTCCCGCTTTGAGTGGGGGCTGAGTGCGGAGCTGCAGTCTCCCGATATTGAGACTCGCTTGGCCATCTTACGCAAAAAAACATCGACCATGCAGGTCCGCTTGGGTGAATCGGTACTTCATTTCATCGCCGAACGGGTCAAAACCAACGTCCGCCGTTTGGAAGGGGCCCTGAACCGAGTCGCCGCCTGGGCCGCGCTACACGATCGCCATATTACCCCCGCTCAAGTTGAAGAGCTCCTCAAGGATTTCATCCAGCAGGAAACCAAGCCGATCGTAACGATCGAACTGATCCAGCGCCGTGTGGCGGAAGGATACGACCTGCGTGTGGCTGATATGACCAGCAAACGGCGCCCGGCTCACATCGCGCTTCCTCGAATGGTGGCGATGTATTTGAGCCGCAAGATGACCGGGAAGAGTCTGCAGGAGATCGGAGAATCGTTCGGTGGTAGAGACCACGGGACGGTACTGCATGCCTGCAAGACGATTACCTCAAAGATGCAGGGGGATGACCGCCTGCATCAGATGGTGGGTCTGCTCACTCACAAGCTCGAAGAGCCGGCCGAGCGCTAAAAGCGCTTGCGACGGTTTTTTGCCACTGAGGGCTTAACTGATACAAGTGCTTCATGTCGCGGTGCGTCTCAAAAATATTTATTCCAATGCCCCACCTTCTTGGCCTGCTCTCTCTGCGCGTCCAGAGATCGATTCACTATAGAATGCACTGTTACCCGAGAGTTATTCCTGTGGGTATCCCCACTTCATGCCACTTTACTCACCGCTACAGAGAGGATTTCTTTGCCCCTGTGAATAGCTCGGGAATCAAGACGAGGTTTCAGTGAGAAGAGTTATGTCATACCAACAAAGCCCTCTTTTTCTAAAACATATCCGCAGCTTATTCTTACCGGAAAGTGTTGTCCGCCTCGTGTTTAAGCAGAATCTTGTGGCTTATCCACCTGCTTATGATTATGGTTTATTTACTTCTATATCTACCTATCCCACTCTTCTGACTTTCCAACCCTTATGAAACTCATCCT
>CAYHED010000184.1:0-2565 GCA_964355615.1 uncultured bacterium | reverse complement strand
TTCTGGGGACCCTCCTTGCCAAATTCCCAACTCTTCAAGTTGTTTGGGTATAGTATTGTTTGTGTTGGCGTTAAGGCGTTAAGTAGAAATGTCACCCTGTTTTTCAGGACTTGGTGAAATTATTATTAAGTTCACAAGTTAATTGTAGTATAATTCTTTTTAGCCTAATTACTAGAAAAGTGACATTTTAGCTTAAAACTAACATATTAAATTGAATTATTCCATTTAAATGGTCTTTTGTGTATAATGTTTATACAATTACTTATAAAATGGACGTAATATGGCATCTATAGGATCTCCGAGGAGCACGGCTTTTGATTTTGGTGGAATGGACTGGGAAGAGCCTGCGAGCTTGCCGCTGACACTGAGTGACTCAGTGCCCCCTTCTATCATCACGGATTCGGAAGTGGAGGAACTGATCAAGGAACCAGTTCCTAAAATAGGAAGGCTCGATGTGCTGAAACCTTCTGACGGGGAAGTCCAAAAAGTGGCAGGAAGTCTCTTTCTGTATTACGCTTCTCGCACTCTGACCGGCAGTGCATATGACCGGACCTATTTTGGGCGCTCTCTCGATGAACAAAATTTATGCCAGTCCGCTCATAACTGGTTAGTGCAAGAGGGGCTGATTACGAATAATCCGCGAAAACATCCCATAGCTCTCGGCGCCTTGAGCAAGGCGGGGGAGATTTTTCACCAAACATTTACAGCTCGAGATCGGCTGGTGTTGGGACAGCTTCAAAGCGAGACCAAAACCAAAGCGGGTCAGATGTTTCTCCATTATTATTCCCATGTTGCAAGGGGAGAGGCGTATAGCCGAGTGTATTTTACGGATAGTTTAGATTCAGTAAAACAGCTTGGATATCAGCATTCACACGATTGGTTAGTTGAGAACGGATTGATCTCTCACGACCACCAAGCGCATCCAATTATTGAAGGTGCTTTGAGGAAAGCCATCGATCTTTTTTACCCGAGTCTCTACACAGATGAACAGCTCGAAGCTCTGCGAGCGCTTCCGCGCTCAAGCGGGGTGGAGAAGAGCTTCGTTGAAAGCTCCTAAGGGAAGAAAGAGGGATCGAGATTGGTTTTCGAAAGGCGTAAATCCACAATGTTGATAGAAAGCAACAGCTTCAGAGTTTTTGGCATCTACCACGACCCCATAAGCGGCGACGACTTGGGCGGCATCTAAGATCTTATAAATAGCACTAGTTAATAGAAATTTGCCCAATCCTCGCCCTTTCTGATGGGAGTCTACTGCCAATCGTCCTATACGTCCTACGGGAATGGGGTATTTGGGTAAGCCAGACTGATAACCGGGGGGAACAGAATAAAAGTCTACAGTTCCCATACTTAATGTATAAAATCCCACCACCCTCTGCTCTAATACAACAACAAATGTTTTTCCAATTCCCCTGCGGTGATTGCCTTTTGCATAACGTTTTAAATATTCATCCAGGAGCCCTTGACCGCAAGAAAATTCTTTGTATTGGCTCGGTTCGACTTCGGTGATAGGAATGACTTCTGACATCTAACGAAATTTCCCATCATTGCGTCGATATTCGATGAGAGCTTCTTTGAGAGTCTCATTGAGCTTTGGAGGATTTTCTAGGGCTTGTAAGAATAAATCTCTGTCTCTATCCGACAAAGTGAGTGTTTCGCTAGTCCTTAAAATTTCTACAGAGCGCTCTAGGGCTACCATACGTAAATAGGCAGAGGTATTCATCCCCAAGAAGGAGGCGGCGGTTTCTATTTGTTGCCGTTCTTCGTGATTCGTCCTGAACTCAATTCTATCTTGTTTCATATCAACCTCATAGTCTCTATTTTACGACAGATGTACGTATTTTGTACACACAAAGCATAAGTCTTTTTAAATCAGTAGTTTAAATAAACATCTTCTCAGCAGTGTGGGCCTGTTGGTGGTACCACTTGAACCAGTCGGCGAAGTGGCTGATGCCCTCTTCGATGGAGACGGCGGGGCGGAAGTGGAGGAGCTGCTCGCTCTTTTGGATGTCGGCGTAGGTTTCGGGGACTTCGCCGGGTTGCATGGGGAGGAACTCCTTGATCGCTTTTTTGCCGAGGGCTTCTTCGAGGAGTTGGATCAAATAGAGTAAATTGACGGGGCGGTTGTTGCCGAGGTTGAAGATTTCGCAGGGGGCGCCTAGGTCGATCGCAGAGAGGGTCCCTTGGACAATGTCGTCGATGTAGGTAAAATCGCGCCGCATGTGGCCGTGGTTGAAGACTTGGATGGGCAGCCCTTCGCAGATCTGCTCGGCAAAGCGGTAATAGGCCATGTCGGGGCGTCCCCAAGGTCCGTAGACTGTAAAGTAGCGGAGCGCCGTGACGGAGAGGCCGTAGAGGTGGTGGTAGGCGTGGGCCATCACTTCATTGGCTTTCTTGGTTGCGCCGTAGAGGTTGGCGGGTTGGTCGGTGGAGTCTTCGACGCTAAAGGGGATTTTTTGGTTCAGTCCGTAGACTGAGGAAGAGGAGGCGTAGACGAGTTTGAGGTGGGGAAAGAGGCGGCAGACTTCCAGGATCGATACAAATCCGTGGAGGTTGGAATCGACGTAG
>CAYHED010000183.1:0-2587 GCA_964355615.1 uncultured bacterium | reverse complement strand
CTCAGCCTGGTTGCGCAGGTGAACCAGCGCTAAAATCTGCGGCGCTAGCTGGACGCCCACTTCCTTCGACGCCTCCCATACTTTCTTGCGCACCTCAGGCCTCTCTTCGGTCTTCAGTTGGTCGCGAATATCATTTTCTGAGAGGGGTTTTCCCTCCAGCGTAGGCCGAAACTGAGCGTAGCTCTGGGATAGGGCGGCCTCTTTTTGGGCAATTTCCTCGACGAGAGCAGGGGGGATCTGGTTTTGTTTAAAGGTCCGGATCAGGACGTTGAGCTGTCTTTTCAAAATGGGGTTGCTCAACGCAGGGTCTTTGTCCCAAGCGAGCAGTTGCTGGTAGATCTTAGCGTCGTTAAAACAAAGCCTTAGCTCCGTATCGAGCTCCGCCTTCAGGTCGGCTGCATCGTTTAAGCCGGTCGTCTCCAGAATCCAGAGGGCTTTATTGAGTTGCGTCGATTTTTTCTCAACCGACGGGATAAAGTCTTGAAGAAATTGTTCAAACTTGTGCATCGTTGTTCTCATGAGATTTCTGATTCGTTTCTATCAAGCAGCGATCTTCCCCTTCATAGGAGAGTGCTGCCGTTTCTACCCCTCCTGCTCGAACTACAGTCTCGAGGCGATCGAGAAGTACGGAGCGTGGAAAGGGGGCTGGCTGACCCTCAAGAGGATCCTCCGGTGCCACCCTTTTCATCGAGGCGGCTCAGACCCTGTCCCTTGAGGTAGTTTTAAGACCATTCCAGGATGGAGCTTGTCTTTATCCAGCCCGTTCAAGCGGACGAGCTCGTCGACCTTGAGTTTGTACTGTCTGGCAATTTTCCACAGGCTCTCTCCTTCCTTTACTACGTGAGAGTGGGCGAGCTCCAGAGGAGCAGACTGTGGCACGGAGCTCGGAGCAAAGTGAGCAAGCGCCCCCTTTGGATCCACTGAAGCGGGGATGGGCTCCCCAGTATAGCTATAGAGGCGGATAGCCGCCGACTGCCAAACGGCATCGCTGCGAGGCGAGCGAAGGAGTTCTACGCAAAAATGGGCCGCTTCCTCACTTTTTTCTCGGAGCAATTGGAGGAGATCGAGAATCCCTCGGTCATCCAATTTCTTGAGAGCAAACCCGAAATCGGTCTTGAGGAGAAGTTGCGCAGCAGTGGGCGACTGCGATGCCAAATAGCTCAAAAGGAGCCTGCGCCGCTTTTCAACGGAAAGATCGAGCATCTGCGCCTGCTCCTGAGCAAAACGGGCTAAAAGATCCCAGTTCCCTTCGCGCACGAGTTGGACCAACTGAGCCCCTTCCTGAGGCGATCCGGTCTTTTGAAAGAGGACCTGCAGCGCGTGGAATTCGGGAGTGACCATAAAAGCTTGCACCAAACTCTCTTCAGGAGGAGCGTTTTTCTGCAGCCACAGCACCATTCCCTCTGTCGTCAAAGGCCATTTTTCTTCATAAGCGTACCGGATCACCGCCTCAAACTGCTCATCGCTGAGCGAAGGAAATACATCGATTTTGTCTAAGAGAGTCCGTTTTTGAATCGAAGATCCGGCCAGGGCTTTTTCAAGGTGGAAATGGTGATGGGCGGCCATTGCAGCCAAAGCGAGATCTCTCTTCGTATACCCCTCTTCAACGAGGTCTTTGTTCGTCAAAAAGCTCACCAGCTCGCGGAAAGACAATTTGACCATGCTCTCTAGGACCTGGCTATTCGTTGCCTCTTGCTTCTGAGTAGAGGAGCGAGCCATCGGAGAGATCGAAAGGCCCCCCTCTCTTGTCTCCAACCTCTGAAAAACCAGAGCGGCCATCAGGCCAATGTTGAGAGCCCCGCTAAAAATCAAAGCCAAGGTTAAAATGCGAAATTTCTTGCCCCACCGCTGCACAAATTGTCCGTCCATACACACACCTTTTTAAGCAAAATAATCCTTTTACTGGATTTTGTCCATTTCTCGACGCTGCAAGGCAAATAGCCCAGGCGATCGGCGGCGAGAAATGGACAAAGGCCAGTTTGGCGAGAATTTGAAAAGTTGAAATCCTATTTCGTCTCTGGTTTAATGGACTTTTTCCAAGAGGAGCAAAGGCCATGAAACTCTCTTTATCTCTCATCAAGTCTTTCATAGACATCGATTTAAGCCCAGAAAAATGCGCTGAAGTACTCACCCTCCTAGGGATCGAAGTCGATGGCATCGAAAAAGATACTCTGGAAATTTCTCTCACACCCAACCTCGGCCACTGCATGAGCGCCGTAGGGATTGCCCGCGAGCTGGCCGCCGCCTTAAACAAACCACTGATGCCGGGAAAAAATGTTTACAAGTCTCCGACAGGGAAAATCTCCGTTTCAGTACAAAATGAGACCCTCGCTCCAAGGTACATGGTTCACCTGATTGAAGGGATCAAAGTGGGTCCCTCTCCCGCATGGCTCCAAAAAGAGCTCCAAGCCTGCGGCATGAACCCCATCTCCAACGTAGTCGACGTCACCAACTACATGCTCCTCAAGTGGGGCCAACCGCTCCATGCATTCGACTGGGATAAAATTGAGGCACATAAGATTTCTGTGAAGTGTGCTCAGGGAGGAGAGGCCTTTTTAGGTCTGAATGGAGCTCAAGTGTATGTTCC
>CAYHED010000182.1:0-2713 GCA_964355615.1 uncultured bacterium | reverse complement strand
CTCAAAAAAAAGGGCCTTTGCGAATGCAAAGGCCCATTTGAGACTTGATGGGTTCGAACCATCGACCCTCTCATTAAAAGTGAGATGCTCTACCACTGAGCTAAAGTCTCGAAGTTGACCCCAAGGGGATTCGAACCCCTGTTCGCAGAATGAAAATCTGATGTCCTAGACCGGGCTAGACGATGGGGCCGTTTCGCAAAAACAGCTATCAAAAACGTGTTCCATTCTACTGAATTGGGGCTATTTTCTGCAAGTTTTTTCAAAAAATAGGAGAACTAAACTGTCAAAATCTCCTTCTCTTTCTCTGCGCAGGCGGTGTCTATGTCTTTGCAAAATTTGTCCGTGAGGTCTTGGATCACTTTCTCACTTCTCTTTACCTGGTCTTCTGGGATAAGTCCATCTGCTTTCTGCTTGCGTACTTGGTCGTTGAACTTGCGGCGGACATCGCGGAGGGAGATTTTAGACTTCTCGCCGAGGTCTTTGCACTGTTTGGCCATTTGCTTGCGGATGGCTTCGTCCATCGGGGGGATGGGGATGCGGATCACTTTACCGTCAATCATGGGGTTGACGCCGAGGTTAGCGGCTTCGATGGCCTTGGCAATCTGGTGGATCGTGGAGTGGTCAAAGGGGGTCACTATGATCTGGCGGGCTTCGGGGACGTTGATGTTGGCCATCGCTTTAAGGGGGCTGTGGGCTCCGTACATCTCTACGTGTACTTTATCGAGGATCGATGCGTTGGCTCTGCCTGTGCGGAGTGCTTTGAGTTCCTGCTTGAGGTTATCGAGAGCAGCTTGCATCGCTGCTTTCACTTGGGGTTCTATGTTCATGCGTTAGTCTCCTTCAACGAGCGTTCCTACTGCTTCTCCGCAGATGGCGGCTTTTAACATTTGCATCTGCACAACACGGATGGGCATCTTTCTCCCCAAACAGAGGGCGATCGCGGCAAGATCCATCACTTGGAGCTGCTTGGCGAGGACGTCTGTGTAGGTGAGGCGGTCAAACTTCACAGCTCCAGAGTATTTCAAAGGATCTTTATTGTAAATTCCATCTACCTTCGTGGCCTTAATTAATACGTCGGCTTCGATCTCTAGGGCGCGGAGGGCTGCTGCTGAATCGGTGGTAAAATAGGGGTTTCCTGTCCCTCCAGCAAAAATAAGGACGGTCCCTTGGTCAAGGTGGCGGAGGGCCTTTGCTTGGTCGTAGGGGTCAATAAAGGAGGGAATGGCGCTGAGGATGTGGGCGGGGCAGGAGATGCGCTCCAGGGCTTGGTGGAGGGCCATGGCGTTCATCAGGGTGGCGAGCATCCCCATTTGGTCTGCGGGGACGCGGGGCATGTCGAGCTGGCTTCCGCGAAAGAAGTTGCCGCCGCCAATAACAATGCCGATCTGGACGCCGAGGGAGGCTATTTCCTGGATGGTGGTTGCGATGTGATGGCAGGTGGGCGGGTCGATCCCAAACGACTGGGAGGGGCCCAGGAGAGCCTCCCCAGAGAGTTTCAGAAGAACCCGCCTGTAGGTCATTGTCCCACTTTCCAGCGCCAGAAGCAGCGGATAGAGAGGGGTTTTCCTATCTGTCTCGCGTGGGCTTCTAGGTACTGACTGACCGTGAGAGCGTTATCTTTGACATACTTTTGGCAAATAAGGCAGCTCTGGTCTGCAAAGGCTTTGATCTTGCCTTTGACGATCTGGTCAATGATATTGGCTGGTTTTCCTTGGACCTGGGAGCGGGCGATTTCTTCTTCGCGGGCGAAAATGTGCGCGGGAATCTCTTCGGGCTTGAGGTAGTCGGGATTTTCTGCAGCGGCGTGCATCGCGATCTCTTTCGCAATGGTTTCTTGGTGTGCGTCCCCTTCTACTTCTACGACGACGACGAGTTTTCCACCCATGTGGGAATAGATGCCGTAGGAACTATTGGGATGGCGGACCAGGAGTTCGAGTCTGCGGAGTTGGATATTTTCTCCGAGAGACTGGATGACGAGGTTGCGGTACTGGTCGATGGTGATCGACGGATCTTTGGCGTAGGGTTGGGCCGCAAACTCGGCCAAGCTTTTGGGCTTCGTCTCGAGGGCTTGTTTGACGCAATCGTGGACAAAGTGTTTAAAGCGGTCGTTTTGTACAACGAAGTCGGTTTCCGCATTGGCTTCGACGAGGACCAGGTGGTGCGCGCCCAAGCCTACGAGGATTAGCCCTTCTTTGGTTTCGCGTCCCTCTTTTTTCACTCCAGCAGCCATGCCTGCTTTGCGGAGCACGTCGATCGCTTTTTCCATGTCGCCGGCGGCGAGAACGAGCGCTTCTTTGCACTTGCCCATTCCGACGCCTGTTCTTTCGCGCAATTCCTTGATGCTATCTGCTGTGATTTCCGCCATACAGTCTATTCCTCGTCGGTATCGTCTTCTTCTTCGTCGTCGTCATCGCTTGGAGGCGCGGCGTCGGCGTCGCCTTTAGAGGCGGGAATATTCATGTCGTTTTTCTGGTCGATGATGGCTTGCATCAGGGAGGACAGAATCACTTTGATGCTCTTGAGAGCGTCATCATTGCAAGCAATAACATAGTCAATTGGATCGGGATCGCAGTTGGTGTCAACGAGTGCCATCACGGGAATGCCCAATGTATTGGCTTCTGCGACTGCAATGTGCTCGCGGCTCGGATCGACGACGATCAGGAGGCCGGGAGGTTTGCGCATAGCGCGGATACCCGCTAAGTTCCGGTTGAGC
>CAYHED010000181.1:0-2782 GCA_964355615.1 uncultured bacterium | reverse complement strand
AGTTGTTATTGCATTCGAAGACGAAATGATTATCATTACCGTTATGAGGGTTAAATGAAAAAAAACATGCAACACCGAAAACTGAAAACCTTGATCTATAAAGGGCTTGGTATCCCCGTAAGGCTGATTAACGTTCCTATGAAAAAAGCTGCGGGAGAATGGTGTATTGACATCGATATGAATCAGCTCATGCTCCTCGTGCTCAGAGAAGTTATTTCTAAACCAACGAGCCTTACAAGAGATGAGCTTCGCTATATTCGAACTTACCTAGAGATGACAGCCGCAGAGTTTGGGGTGGTATTCGGCGTCCCTTCCTCTCTAGTGGTGAAGTGGGAAAAGGGGCGATCTAAGATTCCACCCGCTGTGGAGCTGTACATGCGCCTTTACGTCCTGAACCATCTCGAAGCCAAAGACAAAGAGTTCAGGGACTTGTACAATGACATCAGTCTCCAGAGATTATCCAGTCACTCTAGAGGGAGGTCTCTCCCTATCACCGTGAATGCAGCCACAGAGGAACTTAAAATAGCCTAAAAAGTTTAGGCTTGCTTGTCAACCGCCTCTTGGAGTATTTGGCTAAAGAAGAGGGGTAACGATATGAGAAGCTCTTGGGTTGCAGCATTTTTGTTCCTGACGGGTTGTATGGGGAATATGGGGCTGAGTTCTTTGGCCGATTCGGAGACGAACATTTCCAATTTAACGCAGGTGTCCAAGGGGATGACCGAAAGAGAGGTCCTCCGGGCTATGCGCCAGCCGTATGAGTACGACACGATCTGTATCGGGGAGGATGTGTACGATATCTGGTTTTATACGACTTCTCCTACCGTTTTGGGGCAGAGCCGGATGGTGCCTCAAAACCTCACTCCGCTGGTATTCAAAAACGGGATTTTGATTGGCCAGGGGTACAATATCTATGATGCGATTCTCTTAAAGAGGGGCGCTCCACCAAAGGCGCCTACCCTTAAAAAACATAGAGAGGACAAATCCCTTGAAAAGGCTTTAGAGGCGATGAACAAGCGGAGCGATCCTCCGCCTCCTCCGATGACGAGGACGTTGGATGAGGAGGTGCCTCCTGATGAAGACAATCCGAATGATCATCCTGAAAAAACCCCTGAGAAGCCTGAAAAGAAAAAGGCTTTTGATAAAGAGGGGAATCGGATGAATGAAGATGCCTCGGAACAAGATTTTGACTACTGGTAAACATGCGTTTTAGTTTGGGCTATCAGGTTGTCATCGCAATTTTGGCGGGGATTTTCTGCGGGCTCTTTTTTGGGCCTCTTTGCAATGTCGTAAAACCTCTGGGCGATATCTATATCATGTTGCTTCAGATGGTTGCGCTTCCCTACATCTCTTTTTCTTTGATCCATGGATTGGGATCGATTTCTCCTGAAAATGGGAAAAAACTCTTCGTCTCGGGTTGGGCCTATTGGACAGCTCTTTGGGGCATTATGCTGGCCTTGATCTACTTGCTGAGTTTAATGATCCCTCCGAGCGCGGTGACGTTTATCGGAACAGGTGGGCAAGATAGCGCGTTGGCGAGGAACTTTCTTAGCTATGTCGTTCCCGAAAATCCGTTTTACGATCTGGCCAATAATGTCGTTCCGGCGATCGCCGTGCTAGGGCTGATTTTAGGGATCGCTCTGATGCATTTGGAGAAAAAAGAACCTCTGATCTCTTTGCTGGAAAGGGGCAATCAGATCATTGAAAAAATCTTCAAGTGGCTTGCGATTTTGTCTCCGATCGGGATTTTTGCTCATATTGCAGTCGCAAGTGGCACAGTCCGCTTTGAAAACCTCGTCGCGCTCCAATTTTACGTCTTTTCCTTTCTGGGTGTTTCAGCATTCGTCGTCTTCTGGATCCTTCCGGCGATCCTCTCTAGCTTAACTCCTCTGACTTACAGGGAGGTTTTGGTCGCTTTTCGGACCGTTTGCTTACTTCCCTTTGCGACGGGACTCCCCACGATCGCGCTTCCTTTCATCAATAAGTACATGAAGGAGCTGGGGGCAAAACATGCGAACGGAGACCCTCATTTTCATGGGATGTCTCAGACCGTGATGCCTCTTTGCTACACCTTTGGCCAAATCGGCAATAGCCTCATGCTCTTTTTTGTCCTGTTCCTCTCGTTTTACTACCGCCACCCCTTCACCGAGTCGGAAAAAACCCTCGTGACCCTGCTCAGCATCCCGATGTCGATTGGCTCTTCCGCTACGTCGGTCAACGCGGTCACCTTTTTGATCCATCAGCTCTCCTTGCCCAATGAGGCGGTCGACCTCTTTAGCCAAACACTCGCGCTTACCCTCAACGTCCAGGTGCTCCTCAGCGTCGCCAGCGTCCTCACTCTGGTCATCTTGGTCCTCTATAGCTACTACGGACTGCTCGAGTTCAAGTGGAAACAGATCGGAACCCACCTAGGACTGGGGGTTTTTCTATTTGCAGCTGCCACCCTCGGGATCAAAGAGGGGATCCACCTGGAAGATAATTACCAGAATCGGTACCTCGATCTCAAAATATCCGATGTGATCCCAAGTCCCGCTCCCGCCAAACTGCTCACTTGGCAATTGCCCCCTTCTCCGCGTGATCTGAAAGGGGATGTGCTGGCTCAAGTTCTCGAGTCGGGCGTTCTTCGCGTCGGATACGACCCCACCAACATCCCTTATTGCTATTGGAATATAGAAAATGAACTGGTCGGATACGACGTCGCTTATGCTTATGAATTGGCAAAAGACCTCGACTGCAAGATTGAGTTTGTGCCCCTCGTCATCAACAACCTCCAAGAAGAGATCAA
>CAYHED010000180.1:0-2819 GCA_964355615.1 uncultured bacterium | reverse complement strand
ATCTGACGACCCAGATCGCCGAAGACCTCCTCGTGGCCGTCGCAGCGCAGATGGAATATAACAAAGAGGCTCTAACAGCCCACTTCCCCGTCAACTTTGACGACGTCGATTTCTCAGTAGAGGGATTTGAAGCTAAAGTCACAGAAAAAGTCTCTGCGGCCCTCCAGCAAAAGCTCTTTTACCAAAGACAACTCCTCTCCTCTTTCCGCCCCGAGCTGACCGATGCGGAAAAAGCACAAGGAGTCCTCTCTGAGGTGATCCGCAACCTCATGGTGCGCAAGATCGACCAACTCTGGCAAGAGCACCTCCTCCACGTCGACCACCTCCGCTCCGATGTCCACATGCGAACCGTGGGCCAAAAAGATCCCCTCCTCGAGTTCAAACACGAATCGTTTGCCCTCTTCGAGGCCTTCTCCAAGCGGCTCCGCGAAGAGATCACAAGAGACCTGTTCCGCTTTGAGATGATGCCTCAGCCTCAGCAGCGACCTAAGCCACACCTCCAAGCTGAGTTGACCCACTAACAGGGGAAGAAAAAATAACCACAGAGGCACAGAGGAGAAGGAGGTAGCACAGAGGATTAGTTTCTTTTTTGCGAGAGCAAAAAAGAAATTTTTCTTCTCTGTGCTACCTCTCTCCCCTCTGTGCCTCTGTGGTTTATTTTTTCTTCCCCATAAACGACCGCTTTTGGTACATAGAGGTCTATGTTCCCTTTTATTGCGGAAGCGACCAAGCAACCCTCTCGATTCGATTGCCTCAAACCACTCCCTGTCTTGGAGTTGGAAGCGCTTACCTACTCCCCTTTTCACGTTTTGGCACTGATCTTTTTTGTCTTGGCGATCGTCCACACCCTCTTTGCTTATAAAATCCATGATTGGGCGCGCCACATCGAGGCCAGGACAGCCCCTCACACAAAAGACAAAAAATGGAGACGGGGTCCCCTTGTTCAAGCCCTCTACTTTCTATCGGAAATTGAAATTGTATTCGCCATTTGGGCCATCCCGCTCTTTTTGGCGATCGCCTTTTTTTACAACTGGGATGTGGCCATTGAGTACATCGATACAAGGGATTTTACCGAGCCGCTCTTTGTAGCGGTGATCTTGTGCCTTGCATCGACCAAGCCGATCGTGAACATCGCTGAAAAGGCAATGCACTGGTGCGCTAAGGGGCTAGGCGGCTCCCTTTCCGCTTGGTGGTTTACGATTCTGACGTTGGGGCCTCTTTTGGGCTCGCTGATCACGGAACCGGGAGCGATGGCTTTATCTGCGCTCCTCTTATCGCGCCAATTTTACCAGTACAACCCGAGCCCCAATCTGAGCTACGCCACCTTGGCGCTGCTCTTTGTCAATATCTCTGTGGGGGGGACTCTCACGAACTTTGCCTCTCCAGCAGCTCTTGTCCTCGCCCACGCCTGGGATTGGAGCAATACCGATATGCTCCACCATTTTGGATGGAAATCCGCCGTGGGAATCGTTCTCGCCAATATTTCTTACTGGTTCCTCTTCCGCCAAGAGCTCTTTTTATTAGATGTCCGCCGCAGAGCGGTCGCCGTCTTTCGCGAGCAAGCCAGCCGCAAGGAAGAGAGCGCCACTCCCCGATGGGTCACTGCGGTGCACCTCTTTTTTATTTTTATCGTTGTCGCAGTCTCCCATTTCCCCGCCATGTTTCTCGGGACCTTTCTTCTCTTTCTCGGATTTCACCAAGCGACGCGCCACCATCAAAACTCGATCAAACTCTTAAGACCCCTGCTCGTCGGCCTCTTCTTAGCCGGCCTGGTCATTCATGGGGGCTTGCAAGGTTGGTGGGTCATTGGCATTTTGGATGGCCTCACCCCCCTCTCTGTGATGGGAGTTGCTATGGGCCTGACCGCCTTCAATGACAATACGGCGATCTCCTACCTCGCCACTCTGATCCCCAATTGGGGGCCTCTCTTTGAATATGCGATCTTTACAGGGGTGATTGCGGGAGGAGGGTTGACTGTTATTGCAAATGCTCCCAATCCTGCGGGTTATGCGATCTTGAGCAAACACTTTGGAGATGGGATTCGTCCGATCAAGCTTTTCTTAGCAGCGCTCCCACCCACGCTACTTCTCTATGCGCTCTTCTACTTCTTCGGCCCGCTGTTCATCTTTTAGACTCACAAAGCCAGATCATTTTCTTGATTTTTTTTCTGCGCTTTTGCGCTTCTGCACTCATCGTAGCTGATCGGTTTCTCTCCGCCGCGTATTCAAGGCCTGCGTGGTTTGGACCGGTTTATGAGCGCAGAAGCGCAAAAGCGCAGAAAGAACCCCTATCTTTTAGCGAGGGCGCGGTAACCTAAAATCAGCATCGGCAATGCCACCAACACATAGCCCACCCAAAAGCGAGAGCTCCATTTTAAGAAAACAACCCCATTGTGAGAAAACATCCCTAAAAAAATCCCTAACAAGAGGAGGTGTGTGCCCAAAGCCAACAGGACAATGGGGCCCAGAAAAGACTTTTCTTCCACGACCTCTTCTTCCGGAGCTGCGGCCACGGCCTCTACCTCAAGCTGAGGGCGGGGCGGGGTGACCGATCGATAGAGCGGGGGTTGCTGTTGTTCAGGCTTTTCCGCCCTGAGATCGGCAGCGCAGAAAGGGCATACAATCACATCGAGATCCACTTCCCCTTCGCAGTTGTAGCAGAGCTTCTGTCGTTTTTTTGGCTTCATACCTTTCAGTATAGTATGGGGCTTTGATTTTTTCCTATTTTTAGCTAATATGGGCATACCGGGAGTGATTCAAAAATCGGGAGATGCCAAGGAGGCGCCCTGATTTTAGGTCAGGCGAAGCCGGCGATGAAGC
>CAYHED010000179.1:0-2873 GCA_964355615.1 uncultured bacterium | reverse complement strand
CCTCTCCGGTCTCGTCCGTGCTCTCGCCGGCACGGTAGGTCTGGTCTTCGCGCTAGAGTGGCTTCTTTCTTTTTACAGCGGGATTAGGTTGTTTGCTGCAAAAAGAAAAGAAACCGTTTCCACTTAAAAAACATCTTCTGTATATGCAAATTATATGCGGACGATAAGGTCGGGGGCTTTAGCTCTCTTCATTCTACTGGGGTCGTTGGGTCGGGCGGATGAGCGGGAGCTTACCGAGAATGAGGAGGTGGCTGTTTTCCTCACGCGGACGGATAGCGTTCCTCTGGAAGTGCAAAATGCGACGGACCCTTATTTCGAGGGCTATATTCAGGCGTTGGTGGATATGCACTACGCTGAATATCAGGTGGTGGTCTTGGTGAAAGACCGGATTGTCTGGTTGGCGAATCTGCCGGCCAATGAGTTGATTGCTCACAGTATTATCTCTTTTGTCAAGGATGTGCCTGGTGTCAAAGAGGTGCATACTCTGGAGGGGGTGCCTCCTGAATACATGGAGGAGCGGGAAAAATATGTGCGCCGTCCTCAGATCAAGGGGATTTGGTTCCCGCAAATGACGGAGCTGTTTTTGCCTCCGATTGCCGATCCGAGGCAGGTTTCTTATACGTTGGGCTGGAGAGCGGGCGATAAGGTTTGTGGTCATCAGTGTATAAACGTTGCACTCGGGGATGACTTTCCGATTTTTCGTTGGCTGGATGTGTTCTGGCGGGGGGATATCCAGATTGGGATTGAGGCGGGTATTTGGTCTGTGTTCAACATGAATCCGCATCCGAACTACCAGATTGGTGGGGGAACGGAGCTGGTCAATACGGACTTCTTTGCGGGGATTCCAATCACATTTGCGACGGGTCGATGGTCGTTTCGTTTAAGGGGATACCATATTTCGGGTCACTTGGGCGATGAGTACATGGTTGACCATCCGGGGGTTGTTCGGGTCAATCCGAGCATCGAGGCGGTCGATTTTTACACCTCTTATCAGGCAACCGATGCTCTCAGGGTTTATGTGGGGCCGGGGGCTTATGTGCATAGCGATCCGACGTATCGTTGGCAGCCGATGTACATCAACTATGGGGCCGAGGCTCGTTTCTGTGGTCAGAAGTTCTATTACCACAAGCTCTATGGGACGTTCTTCTTAGCGATGCACTGGCGCAATTTGCAGCAGCTCAACTGGTATTTTGACGGTACGTATCGCGCTGGCTATGAGTTCAGTAAATTGCAGGGGATCGGGCGTAAATTCCGTCTTTACGTGGGTTATCATCACGGCTACTCTCTCGAGGGGCAGTTTGCTAAAGACAAGACTTCCTACTTCGAATTCAACATGAACTACGGGTTTTAAACTTCTTCAGGGCTGACGCACGAAATGTGCTGATCCGGAAGGAAAAACGCAAAGGCGCGAAAGACGCGAGGGAAAATTAAGATTCAATCTTGCGTCTTTGCGTCCTCCCGCGTCTTTGCGTTAAACGCTTAAATACAGACAGTGCAAAAACCGTCGTCGTAGATGGGGCCGCTTTTTCCGATGGGGAGCTTGTCGCGGAAAAAACGGCTGTATACGGAGAGTCCTTGCTGGGCTGTCTGGACGCAGTAAAAGCAGTTGCTGACCCACTCAGATCCTTTGATGGTTCCGGTTTCTCTATTGAGTTGGAAGCGGGAGGTGACTTTCCGTCTCCAGTACTCAACGTCTCCAAATAGAAGAATGGGGTTGGGGGGGGAGCCGCCTGTCTTGCGGCGGACTTCTTCGAGGGTGTATTCAAAATCCATGCCGATTCCGCCGGGAAGGAAGAGGGGGAAGTCGAGGTAGAACTCGGCTTGTCTTTCGACGAGGCGGTCGAGGCGGTAGGTCATCTTGGCGTCGATGTGGGGGTTTTGTCTTTGTTCATTGACGACGGAGTTGTCTTTGGGGCGGAAGTCGACGATGTTGGCGCAGGAGAGGATGCCGACGGCTTTGGCGACGCGGTTGCCGACTTCCATTGCGCCGGGGCCTCCGCCTGTGAGGAGGGCGAGGGGGGTATTGGCGGTGAGGAGGGGATGGGTCACTTCTTCTCGGAGTTTGAGGAGTCCTTCCAACAGTCCTCGGAGTTCGTGTTCGAAATTCCCTTCTTGGAGGTTGCATCCGTAAACGCCAAAGACGGTGGATTTGCGGAAGGGCTCGACGAGGTCGAGGGGGACAAACAGTCCTGATTCTTTATCGGGTTTGAGGGTGTACTGAAGGATTTTATTCGATGTTTTATCGACCCAAAAGGTGGGGATGCCGAACTTGGCTAGGTCGAGGAGCATGGCTCTATCTTCATGGGAAAAAAAGTCGCCGTGGGAGGCGGACGGGTATTGGAAATAGATCCGTTTGAGGCTGAGTTGCACGAGGTCGTTGAGGAGCATTCGTTTGAGAAGGGGTGTGGGGAAGTGGCGGCAGAGGAGCACGCCTTGGGAGGGGATCATGCCGTTTTCAATGGCTTTGAGGAAGGGGTAGGCGGGTTGTGTCTCAATGTACTTTTCGACGACGAGGGCTTGGCGTGAGGGGTGGGTGAGGCCGGGAAATTCGTGTTTGAGGGGATCTGTTATAATCCAGTCACTTAAAGATAAGTTTTTGAGCTGGGTCCCTTTAACGACAAAGGTGGCGGCGAGGTGTTTTTTCGGTTCGGGGGCGGTGGCAAACGCATCGAAGAGTGTCTTGCTGTCTTCTAACGAGGAGACGAGCTGGTCTCGGTCGGAGAAAAAGACGTGTTCGCGGAAGGGCTCTAGCGTATAAAACTCGAGGGGGATGTCGTCGAGGATTTGATGGCTCGTTCCGTAGAGTTCATAAATGTCTCCGGAGGCGGCGGTCGATGGTTCTAGCACGTTCGCGGTTGTGTGGTGAAATCCGG
>CAYHED010000178.1:0-2909 GCA_964355615.1 uncultured bacterium | reverse complement strand
GCTCCCCAAATATTTGACTGGACTTTGTCCGTTTGCTCGGCAAGTAGACAAAGTCCGGTATTTTTATCTTATTTCTTTTTCTTTCCTTGCCTGAAGACAGCCATCCCTAAAGCGCCAACAACTACCAGCCCCATGCCACCATAGAGTCTCCAATGGACATCGGAAGTGTAGTGACCTGTGAGTTTTTTGCGAACTGTTTCGCCTGTGTGGTCCATGGTGAATTTCGCGTTGGCAACAAGAGCAATCCCTGCCACAGCGATAATGAGACCGATGATTTGTTTGATATTCATGAGAACCTCCCTTTTCTCCCTTGTAGCAAAGAGAAAAGGGAATGTAAAGCGGCTTTACAAGGCTACTCCCCTTCGAGGAGATCCAAGAATGCCTGAAGTTGCTTTGCGCGGGTGGGGTGGCGCATTTTGCGCAGAGCTTTGGCTTCAATTTGGCGCACCCGCTCGCGAGTGACGCGGAAGCGGAGCCCCACCTCTTCCAAAGTCTTGGGCTTGCCGTCCAGAAGGCCAAACCGCTCAATGAGCACTGTTCTCTCCCGATCCGTCAAGGTAGAGAGAACCTCTCCCATCTTGTCTTTTAAAATGGCATACCCAGTCGCCTCAGCGGGAGACTCGATCGCCGTATCTTCCAAAAAGTCTCCGAACTGGCTCTCTCCGCCATCGCCCACTTCGGCCTGGAGAGAAATTGGATGTTGAGCAATCTTGTAAATTTCGCGCACCCGCTCAGGAGTGAGCCCGAGCTCATTGGCCAATTCTTCGGGAGTCGGCTCACGGCCTGTCTCCATCATCAGTTTTTTGGCGCCGCGCAGAACTTTATTGATCGTTTCGATCATGTGCACGGGGATGCGGATCGTGCGGGCCTGATCGGCAATCGCACGCGTCACGGCCTGCCGAATCCACCAAGTAGCGTAGGTGGAGAATTTATAACCGCGCCGGTATTCAAACTTTTCGACGGCCTTCATGAGGCCCATGTTCCCTTCCTGAATGAGATCGAGGAAAGAGAGGCCGCGGTTGGTATATTTTTTGGCAATCGAGATCACCAATCGGAGGTTCGACTCAACCATTTCCCGCTTGGCCTCTTGGCTCTTATCCATCCAACGCTGCAACATCCGGACATCTTTCTTAAACTCTTCCAAGTTGCGCCCAGCAGCCAGCTCTCTCTTGTAGAGCTTCCGTTTTACAGCAGCCAGTTTCCCTGCGGCAAACTTGTTTTTCTCTGCGCGAGGAGTCAACTCTTGCACATCTTTTTCCAACTGCAAGAACCGATCATAGGCGGATAGAATCACCTCGCCGAAATCCTCGATGATGTTGTGCCTACAGCAGAATCTGCGCAAGTAAGCCTGAGAGCGAATACGACATTTTTCAACCGTCTCACTCAATTGCGCCCGATCTTCTTTTTTCAGATTGGGGTTTTTCCCCTGGACGAGCAGTTCCTCTAAAAGAGTATCTTCTACCCGCATCAACTCACAGAGTTTTGGCAATAAGTTCAAGAAGTGGGACTTATCGGGAACCTCTTTTTCTGCGATCAATTTATCAAAACGGTCTTTTCCCCCGGTCAGGTGACTCGCAATCGACAGCGCCTCCCGGATCGAGTAGCGAAAGCGCATAATGATTTTTTCAATTTGGATCTGCGCTTTTTCAATCCGCTTGGAGATCTCCACCTCTTCTTCGCGGGTCAAAAGAGGGACTGAGCCCATCTCTTTTAAATACATCCGAACAGGATCGTCGGATGTCCCCTCGCTTCTCTTCGGCAGCCCCTCGAGCTCTTTGGCCTCTTTCTTTCTCTCTTTCTGCCTCTCTACCTCAGCCTGATTGAGGATCTGGATATCCATCCCACTCAAGTAGATCAACACCTGGTCGATCTGATCAGGGGAGTCAAAGGTCATGGGGAGAATTTCATTGATCTCCTCATAGGTGAGGAAGCCCTGCTCCTTCGCGATGGCGACGAGCTCTTCAATTTTCTGTTGATGCTGTGGATTGCTGAAGGAAGTAGTACCGGTCATGCTCAATATCATCATCTCCTTTTCCATTATTTGCAACCGTTTCTTATACTATACCCAAACACCTTGGAAAGTTGGTTTTTGACGGCGTCGGCTTTACCTCGGAATTTTCGTCCTCACTCGCGCCTTGCCTCATCGGCAATGGCCCCCACCCCTTCCGACGAGACCGTCGGCGGGGACCCCAGGTGGGTCACTCGCTCCGGACAAAAATTCTGAGGAGCCTCCTTGTCAAATTCCCAACTTTCCCAACTATTTGGGTATCCGCATGGCTTTTTACGCTTATGATGAAGAAGAGTGCCCTATCCACGCTTCCCTGGCCGTCAAAGGAGAGCGCTACTACTGCATGGAATGCTTCCTCCCCGTCAAAGCCCGTAACCGAAGAGCCCTCTCCTCCCATTTCTACCACACCCGCACCTCCCCCAAATGCAGACTCTATAGCAAAACCGAGGGCCACCTCCTCGCCCAACTCCAGCTTGAAAAGCTCTTCCCTCCCGGCGCCATCCAGCTCGAACGCCCCTTTCTCGACATCAGCCGCATCGCCGACGCCTGCTGGGAGGAGAAAAAAATCGTCTTTGAAATCCAGTGTTCCCAGATTGAGATCCCCGAAGCTACCGCCCGTATCAAAGACTATGCCAGCCACGGCTACCGGGTCATTTGGCTCCTCCACGACCGCCTCTTCAACCGGAAAGCCACCCGCCCCGTCGAACTCTTTTTAAGACAAGGGCTCGCTTACTACATCCACATTGAGCGAGGCCTCACCTCCCTCTATTACGACCAGTTTGAGGTCCTAGCCCACGGAAAACGGCTGAAAAAGGGGAAGAAACTCCCCATCGACCTCCAAGCCCCCCACTTTTTGGCTAAGCTCGAGTGGAAAGATTTTTTTCCCAAACAGGTCCTAGAC
>CAYHED010000177.1:0-2918 GCA_964355615.1 uncultured bacterium | reverse complement strand
ACGAAGCCCGGGGTCCCCGAAGAACGCCCCGTTCTTTGGGGTAAGGCGTCGGCAGCTCCAATTTTTGAATCACGAGCGGTATATACCTCCAACGAACAGGTGGTGAAGTGGTATACACGACGAGGCGCTCAGAGGCCACATGATAACGCAAACAGCTCACTTAAGGCTCATAGCCGTTTTTGTTTACGCGCCCTTCGGCGGAGCCGTTTTGGATTGCTCCGCCTTTCTGCGTGGAGCGACTCTTTCCGAAAGAGCCTTCCCACTTTTTGGAGCGAAATCGTACCGACGCGCACCCTCTGCGCAGCTGAGCGATTGCCGCGGGAGACTTTCTTTAAGTCTTTCGCTACAGCTTCGATGAGGAGCTGTAAATGGTGCAAGGTATCCTGAAGGGCCATAACCCGATCCATAGACACTTTTCGATTTTGCAACAAGTATTTGATTGAGATGGGGGGCTGTTTTCTGGTATATAGAGCAGTATGCGGTGGTCAGCGATCCTCTTTCCTATCTCTGTTTGGGCGATGTGGATTGGGAACCCCGCGCAACCGGGGATGCAGACGCACGGGATTGCGATGCAGTCGGAATGGTGTTCGCTACGACTCACCTACCTAGACGATTGGATCTATCACCAAGACATCCAAGACAAATTTGCCCTTGAGTCTGTCGAACATGTAGATAACTCGATCCAACTTTCCACTCATGCGGCTGTATTGACGTTCAATTTTCGCAATTGGATCGACATCTATGGGCTCGCTGGCGGGTCCCGGCTCCAAGTCAATGAGGAGATTTTTACCAAGCCCTATCTAGGCTGGGGCGTGGGAGGGAAAATCCTCTTTTGCCAGATCGGGAATTTCCGAGCGGGAACAGATATTAAGTATTTTCAAACAGATCAGACGCCTAAATACTTTCTCGGTGACGGGCAAGCTTACAACGTCGTCTTCCCTGTAACTCTCAGTTACCAAGAAACCCAGTTCGCTCTCGGCATCTCTTACGAAACCTCCTGGTTTTGTCCGTATGCGCAAGCGAGCTACCTGATCTCCGACCTAGATGCCCTGCCACCTAAACAAGCCTATGTCCGTTTCCCACAACCCTATAGCAACGCCGACATTCCTGTGTCATCCTCCAACGGAGAAAAGCGTTGGGGCATGGCTTTGGGAGCAACCATTCTCGATAAAAAGACAGGTAGCCTCGCCATTGAATGGCGCCTGTTCAATCAAAATGCCCTCGATATCAACGGCGAAATCCGCTTCTAAAAGGGGGGGGCAGCGGGGGCTTCTCCCGACTGCTTTCTGAAAAATCGGGACAAAAAAAAGCCCCGACCTCTTGCGACAAGTACCATTGGCGACACCTAGAGAAGGGGGAGCTTCAGATAAAATATAATTATATATTGAAACAAATCATAAATTATTATACAATATAACGAATATAAATAGAAAATAACAGAGGTCGTTTTATGTCGAGTTCATCGGGGAGCATTTCCTATCTTTCATCTATGGTGCCTTCTTTCTCCTCCATCAAGAGGAGAGTTCAAACAGCAGGCAGTTCAGTGTCTTCATTATTCACGCAATATATCGCAATCCCAGCCGAGCGTTATTTAATAGGAGATATGAGGACATTTTATGGGTTTCAGAAAAAAGACATAAGTAGTCCGGGCTTCGCCTACCATTCTTTTGGCCTCCTAGGGGGAGCTGTTGCTCAATGGAATCCAAAATCCAAGGAAGAACTGGCTGCAGCTTTAAACGAACTAGATACTCAACCAAATGCAAGATCCAATTATCGATCCCCTCAATTATTAATAAATAGTTCTCCATTCTTATTGGCCGATACAAGTGTTTCTGCTATCCCTCATCGAAAAGAGATCTCACGTTTTTTAGTACCCAGCAAGTACGTCTCTCTAACATGGGATCTATGGAAAAAACAGAGGGAGATACTCGTTGGTAGGTACGATCGCATTGACCAGCAGCATATTACCATGCAGGCTGTCGCGAAAGGGCTGCTTGGCATTGCGCTGACCGAACACGAATGCGATGTGTTACATGAGTTGGCAAAGGCATTCAAACAATATTCTATGTTGCCTGTCTCTGCTGGTTTGTTGCAATTCAGCCCCACGTTTAGGAAAGAACAGAGCGAATATCAGCAATGTATAGAAACCCTTCTCCAAAGAGAAATTCAGAAAATCAAAAGCTCGAATCCTCAAAGTACGGAACTCGGTCAAGGCTTACTCGCGCAAAAGGTGATTGAAAAAATGCGGGAGAACCCAGATCTCAATGATTTACATCAAGACCCCGATCTCAAATCTCTTATTTTACTGCTATTAGCGCTTGATAATTTGAATAACGCATTTGATAAAATAACTAGCTGCATGGGCTCGCTGGAAGAATTGGCAATTGAAGTAGACAATGCAAATGTTGTTCAAGACCCAATGACAGTCAGCCCCTCCGTTTTAATGGATAAGGAGAAAATGCCTGTTTTAGATCGTCTCTATCAGAAATGCGTTAATTCGAGTGGGGATGTAATTCTGGGCCGATATGTACACAATGGCCTGCAATGTGGAGAATATCGAGTCCCTCCTCGTACTTATCTTGCAATTACAGCCCCTGTCGAGAATCCATCACCTCTTTATGCCTTTTCTACAGGTCGCCGCAGCTGCCCTGGAAGGCTTGTAGCAGAGGCGATTTTTAAAACGATAGTAGTTGCCGGGGTTTG
This sequence comes from uncultured bacterium, assembly GCA_964355615.1. Classification (GTDB taxonomy): domain Bacteria; phylum Chlamydiota; class Chlamydiia; order Chlamydiales; family SM23-39; genus CAIVVG01. The sequence continues at coordinate 215 of CAYHED010000177.1, read as the reverse complement.
TCACCTCTCCCCCTCTAGTAAAAATGGTTTAAAATATAGTCTTTCGAAAGACTTTGACGAGAGGCACCTATACGAGAATGCCTGGGAGGAATTTAGACGACTCGTCTAAAAAATCGGGACAAAAAAAAGCCCCGACTGGATTGCTCCAATCAGGGCGAAGAAAAATCTGGCGGCTACCTACTCTTCCGGTCTCTTGCGACAAGTACCATTGGCGA
>CAYHED010000176.1:0-3003 GCA_964355615.1 uncultured bacterium | reverse complement strand
AAATTCTAAATTTAGACATAAAACAAAAACTAAGGCAGAAGAGAAAGTCAAGCGGTACAAATCACTGGCCAAAGACGAGTACTACTCCCAGATCGACTATGAAACCCTCCAGGCCAATTTTGCTGCGACACGAGCGCTCGTAGAACAAAATCGGGCCCAGGTCGATAGCGCCAAAATCAACCTCGACTACTGCTGGATCTACGCTCCCATCGATGGGATGACAGGGATCTTGCAAATTGACTACGGAAACTTAGTGAATAATGCCGCGACCAATACCGGCAGCGTCCCCCTCACCGTCCTCAACCAAATGGATCCTATTTTCGTCACAATCTCGATCCCTGAGTTTGAGCTCCCCCGCATCCAAAAATACCACCGGCAAGCGCCGCTGACGATTTTGACCGCCTATGAAAACTTCTTAGGAGAGACCTTTCCTGGCACTCTTTATATGTTAGACAACACCATCGATCTCCAGACCGGGATGATCAAGCTCCGAGGCATCTTCAATAACCCCAATCGGAGCCTCTGGCCCGGCCAGTTCGTCCGCTCGCGCATCCAGCTCTACACCATTCCCGATGCAGTGGTTATCCCCTTTACGGGCGTCCAAATGACTCAATCGGGGCCTGTGGTCTTTGTGCTGAAAGAGGATCTGACTGTAGAGCAACGGTCTGTGGAACTAGGACAAAGAGAAGATGACTCGGTCATTGTGTTGAAAGGGCTACAAGCTAAAGAGAGGGTGGTGGTAGAGGGGCAACTCAACCTCTATCCCGGAGCCAAGGTCTTTGTCGCAGGTACTCCATGAACTTCTCCGAGCTCTGCATCCGCAAACCGGTCATGACCACGCTGCTCATGCTCAGCATTTTGGTCTTCGGGCTCTTTTCCTATATCGCTCTTCCCGTGAGTTCGCTCCCCAATATCGACCTTCCCGTCATTTTAGTCTCTGCGAGCTACCCCGGCGCAAATCCTGAAACCATGGCCAATGCGATCGTCACCCCGCTCGAACAACAGCTGATGGCGATTCAGTCGCTGAGAACAACCTCTTCGACGAGCAAGACAGGATCGGCTAGCATCGTCCTCCAATTCAACTTAAGCCGCAATATCGATGAGGCAGCGACCGATGTGCAGGCGGCCATTACGGCAGCGTTGCCGAACCTCCCCCAAAATATGCCGAGCAACCCCATCTACTCCAAAGTAAACCCCTCTGCGACGCCGATTCTCTATTTTTCAGTCACCTCCAATATCATGACCGCAGGTGAGCTCTACGACTACGCCAATGTCGTCATTGGACAAAGGATCTCCACCGTTGAAGGGGTCTCCAATGTCGTTGCTTTTGGAGCCCCTTATGCGGTCCGGATCCAAATCGATCCAGAAAAACTCGCCGCCAAAAATATTGGCCTCGATCATGTGACCCAAATCATTCAAAATGCCAACGTCAACCTCCCCACAGGGGTTTTGTATGGACCCAAGACGAACTACACGATCGAGGCCGATGGACAGATCTTTGATGCAGCTGGCTACGGAGAGCTCATCATCAAAAATGAAAATGGGGACCTTGTAAAAATCAAAGAGGTGGGGCGCTCCCTCGACAGCACCTCAGATGACAAATACTCGCACATGTACATTACCCGCCAAAAAGCCCAAACGAGCGTGGTCCTCTCTGTGCAGCGCCTTCCTGGCGTCAATACCTTGACCGTCATCGAGAAAATCAGAGAAGTCTTAAAAGAGCTGCGCCCCCAACTCCCCGGCGATCTAGAAATCACCACGATCTATGACGATAGCGAATCGATTCTCCAAGGCGTAAACGAAGTCAAAATGTCGCTCATCCTCTCCTTTATCTTAGTTGTCCTGATCGTCTATTTCTTCTTAGGGAAAATCCAAAACACCATCATCCCCAGCCTCGCCCTCCCCATTTCCATTTTTGGGACCGCCTCCATTCTCCTCTTCTTTGGCTACAGCATGGACATCTTGTCGCTTGTCGCCATCACCCTCTCACTTGGATTTCTGATCGATGACGCCATCGTCGTCTTGGAAAACACCGTCCGGAGAATTCAAGGCGGAGAGGCCCCCTTTGAAGCCTCCATCCGAGGGGCCAAAGAGATCTTCCCCACCATCCTCAGCATGACCCTCTGCTTGATGGCTGTCCTCGTTCCCATGCTCTTTTTAGGGGGCGTTGTCGGCATGCTTTTCCGCGACTTTGCGGTCACTATCTTTGCCGCCGTCCTCTTTTCTGGATTCGTCTCGCTGACCCTCACCCCCATGCTCTGCAGCCTTTTTACACGCCCCTACAACGAAGTTAACCAAACCAAAATGGAGCGCTTTTCAGACAGGTGGAACCTCCGCATTAAAAAGCTCTACGAGCCCTGCCTCCACTGGGCCTTGAACCACGGCCTAATCATGCTCGGCCTCGGCATCTTTAGCGTGGCTGCCTCCTTCTTTTTTCTCATGCACATCCCCACCGACTTTCTTCCCGCAGGTGACGTCGGTTACATCCAAGGATTTTCGCAAGCCCGCGACGGCACCTCCCCCTTTCAAATGACCCAGTACCACAAACAACTCTATGAGATCGCCATCCAAGACCCCAACGTCCACTCCATTACCTCCATCTCAAGCCGCCCCAATGCCAGCGAAGGGATCTTCTTCTTGAGGCTCAAGCCCCTCAAAGACCGGCTCCCCATCGACGACGTGATCCGCGACCTCTCAGCAAAGTTCCAAAGAGTCGCAGGAGTCAATATCTACCTAGCGCCGCTGCCCCTCATCAACCTCAACGTCGGCAGCACCGTCCAAGCCCTCTACCAATATGCCATCACCAGTGTTGACCTTAAACCCCTCTACGACTACACCCCCAAACTCATCACCAAGATGAAAGCCAACCTAGCCTTTGACCAAGTCTCCTCCGACCTCCGCTCCCTACAACCCCAGTGGAACCTCCATATCCTCCGAGACAAAGCCTTCAACTACAACGTCAACGCAGCCGACATTGAAAACTTCCTCCAATACGCCTATTCC
>CAYHED010000175.1:0-3006 GCA_964355615.1 uncultured bacterium | reverse complement strand
GATCGCGGTCAGAGAGTGCTGTGATGATGATGCTGTTTTTGCCCCCCGTCTCGGCGGCAAGATCGAGGTCAGGGCGGAGAGCGAGGAATTTCTGAGCTGTCGACGTGCCCCCGGTGAGGACAACAGCATTGACTCTCTTATCTTGAATGAGATGCGCACCTACCTGCTCTCCTGAACAGGGGAGAAACTGGAGCACCTCTTTTGGAATCCCCGCATCCCACATCGCCTTGGCAAGATGCCATCCGACGAGAACCGTGTCAGAGGCTGGCTTGAAAATCACGCAGTTGCCCGCAATGAGAGCGGCCAAAATACCTCCGACGGGAATGGCGCAAGGGAAGTTCCAAGGTGGAGTGACGACCACAGTCCCTTTCGGAGACCATTGGACATCTTTCATTTGGGAAATGCGCTCCATCTGACGCCGATAATACTCAGCAAAGTCAATCGCCTCAGAAACTTCTGGGTCCGCTTCGGAAACGATTTTCCCCCCGTCGATCATCATCGCACCGATCAGTTCTCCTCTCCGCTCGCGCAGCAGGCGCGCCACCTGACAGAGCAACTGACTCCGATGAGCCACACTTTGAGAAGCCCACTGCTTCTCGTGAACTTTGGCACATTCCAAGGCTTGTTTGATGTGTTCCGGTTGCGCTTTTGCGTAAATGTAAAGCGGCTTTACATGATCCGATGGGCTGTATCCAAAACCCTCTTTGTTCGGAAAAATCTCCTTGCCGCCGACAACCAAAGGAACCGGGTCGGGCTGAAAATTTTTCCAATGGTGTACCAATTCTTGTGCCCAACGGCGATTGGCGGGGAGAGAAAAGTCGGTGTCGGCCTCATTATCAAAGCGCGCTTGGGGCTCGAGGTGATGGGGCTGCACAAGCCGGTTTTGTTTGCGGCGCGGCCCCTTCGGAGCTGTATCAATTGCATCACAGCTCTCTAAGAAGAGCGCGCTCTGACTTTCCCAGCTCTCGGTGCCCGGTCGGAGTCCAAAGACGTGGCGGAGGAAGTTTTCAGGACCTGTATTCTCATCGAGTCTACGAATGAGGTAGGCGATCGCGTGTTGGAATTCTTGCTTGGTCGCGATCGGACAATAGAGGAGGATATCGCCGGTCAATTGCTGAACGACGCGCCGCATTGCATCGGCCATCCCTTCGAGCATCTCAAACCCTACATAAGGCTCTACCTGATTTTCTGCGCGCAGCAACATCGCAAACGCGATATCGAAAAGATTGTGACTAGCAACACCAATGCGGACCGCTCGCGCATTTTCTGGGATACAGCCGTAGATGACCATCCGCTTGTAGTTGGCGTCTACTTCCACCTTGGTCTGATAAGGAGCTTGTTGCCATCCCTTGAGAGAGGCTTCAAATTGCTCCATAGCTAAGTTAGCCCCCTTGACAATCCGGATCTTGATCGGCGCCCCCCCATTTTGGACGCGCCGCCGAGCCCACTCGGTCAACTGCTTCTGGACTGCGTGGGAATCGGGTAAGTAGGCCTGCAGCACAATCCCTGCAGAGTAATTGTGGAACTCAGGTTCATCGAGCACCTTGATAAACGCCGCTACAGTCAAGTCGAGATCGCGGTACTCCTCCATATCGAGGTTAACAAAACGGTGTTTTTTACCATGCATCGCTGCGCGATACAGAACTTTCAGCCGTTCCGCAATCTGTTCGACCGTATCGTCGAAATCAAGTAGATTGATCTGACTAAAAATGGTTGAAATTTTGATGGAGGTGTAATCGATCTCTTTGGATCTCAAATCTTCGAGGTAGAGATGCATTCGGGTTTTTGCCTCAGACTCACTGAGGATCGCCTCTCCCAGATGATTGAGGTTTAAACGGACCCCTTCGCTGCGGCGCCTTTGGATATGTTTATGCAAAGGGCCCTGTTCTCCCGGAAGAATCACCCGATTGGTCTCCCTGCGCAGAGCTTGGATGGCCAATGGGACGAGATATTGAGCTATGTTAGGACCCGCCAAGCTAAAAGCCGACAACTCCATTCGCTTGATCCAATCCAAGTATTGAGGAACGCCCATCTGATGCAAAAGATAAATCATCTGATCTGCAATACGGCGCAAAGTACTGCTTCGAAAGCACTGATCGGTCATCGCCGTCGTAAACGCCTTGCCAACGCGGTCCTTCATCAGCCGGGCCAGTTGTGCTTGCACCGTTTTTTCGGAAGACGACATCACGAGGGTAGACTCGCGGACCATCAGAGACGCCAGCTCGATGGCGACCCGTTTTCTCTCTTCGAGGCTTTGAGGTTTCCCCTTTACACTGTCAAGAATTTCTGCAGCAGCATCGAAATAAGAAGTTTTAGCCATAAGTCATCTATATCATAGCCCTTCATCTTTGCACAAAAGTTTTTTGCGCGTATACTGACCCTATGCGTGTCTGCCTATTTCTTTTTGTCTGCTCCTCCCTTTTTGGTTCCGTGCTGCCAGGTCTCGACGTCTTTTTTTTAGAGCCGCGCTACCAAGAACTCGTCAAAGGGAAAAAAATTGGGATCCTGACCAACCATACAGCCGTCGATAGCCAAATGCGCTCGATCATGGACCGCTTCCAAGATTGCGAAGTCATCGCCTTCTTTTCCCCCGAACACGGCTTTCAAGGGCAACACTACGCCTGGGGATCGGTCGCCCACACCGACCAGAAGGGGATCCCCGTCTACAGCCTCCACGGAGAAACCCGGCGCCCCACCCCAGAAATGTTGAAAGGGATCGAAGTGCTGATCTACGATATTCAGTGCACCGGCGTGCGCGCTTATACCTATCCCACCTCCCTGTTTTACATGATGGAGGCAGCAGCCAAAGCCAATATCGCAGTCATCGTGTTAGACCGCCCCAATCCCATCAACGGACTGACCGTCGACGGCCCTATGTTGGAAGATAAATGGCGCTCTTACATCGGATACATCAACGTCCCCTACTGTCACGGCATGACCATCGGAGAGCTCTCCCAGTTTTTCAACGGAGAGTACAAAGTCGGCTGCAACCTGATCGTTGTTCCC
>CAYHED010000174.1:0-3013 GCA_964355615.1 uncultured bacterium | reverse complement strand
AAAATCAATTTTGGGCTCTATCGGCACAATCGGGGGTGCCGGAGGAGCAAAAGAAATAGGAGCAGATGCTTGGGACGGCGGAGACTTTTCCTTATCTTTTTTGTCCTCTGCTAAACCGCTCAAAATGGCGACACCACCGGCTGTAGCAGCACCGGTGGCTGTTCCCGCTGACGCAATGGTTATCGCGGCAACCGCAGCAGCTGTTAGTACAATTCCTCCCGTGATGATGATTATTTTTTTGTACTTTTTCCAAAAACCGAAAGGTTTTCTCTCTTGCCTCAATAGGGCGCTCGAATTTTCAATGTCTCGCTTACTAGTTGCGCGCCCGAGCATCTGATGATGCGCAAAGTGGGGAGAGCTTCCGATTTGTCTAGGAAAGCGTCGAGTTTTTGGGAATACAAGGCGCGAGACCTTTTCATCTACTTCCTGTACTTCACTCGGCTCCTCGCAGTAACATCCTTCCACGGAACTTGAGGAACACGTATCGATCTCTGTAGTCATAACAACCCTTTTTTGGGATTGAAGACTACCATAAACTCAATTTTTTACTACAAGAAAATATTCGGGGTAAAGGAGGGGAAGTTGGTGCCTGTGTTTCCTGGAGATAACCGTTAATGGCCCTTTTCTGATTTTTTTCTGCGCTTTTGCGCTTCTGCACTCTTCTGCGCTGATCGGTTTCTTAAATTCCCCCCTCTATTTCCATAATCCTACCAACTTAAGATGAGGCCGAAGTGGACTTTGTGGTCGGAGCGCTGGGTGAGGAGATTGAGGTTGTGGAGGCGCCAGCCGTAATCGCAGCGGGCGGTGAAGTAGCGGTGGATCACGTAGCGCACTCCGGGCCCGATTCCGATGAGGGAGTAGGAGAGGGGCTCGTCCCCTATTCTCAAGTGGTTGCGTGCGTAGCCGTAGTCGGCAAAGATGAGAAAGCGAAGGTCGTCTTTGAGGTGTTTTCTCGTGGCATCAAACCACTTAAAAATGCTTAAAGGGGGGGTGCGGATTTCTCCGTTCAAAATGAGCGCGTTGTCTCCGTTGACTTCCCTCTCTTCGTAGCCGCGGACCGAGTTGTAGCCGCCGACTCCCATTTGCTCGCTGGCGAGGAGGTTGGCGTTCGAGAGCTGGCAGCGGACGGTGGGATCAAAACTGAAGGCGTAGGGCAAGCGGATCGTTGCAGCAAGTGACGCGCGTCCGTAGATGTAGACGTTTTTAGCTCCGGGGCGGAGAGTTTCAAAGTGGGAGTTTTCTTGGTCGGGTAGCCAGGCTCCGGGAGAGCCAAAGAGTTCCATTTTTAAAGAGGTTTTGATCCAGCGCAGTTCAATGCCTGATTGGTAACCTACCATGAGCTGGGTGAGATTGACCCTTTTTCCAATGATTTGGTTCTCTCCATTCAGGAGGTTGGTGTTGGTCCACTTCCAATCAAATCCGGCGGTGATTCCTAAAAGAGTGGAGGGGGCGGGGGGAAGGGGTATCTCGTAGCGGGTCGAGGCTTGCGCGCTGGTTCCGTGGGTGATCACAGGGCCTGCTCTATTCACGAGGGCTTCCACTTCTGCATAGCCGCCGTAGATGTCGAGGGTGTGGTGCCAGGGAAGGGGCGCTGTGTAGTTGAGTGAGTGGGCCCAAAATTGCTCGTAGGAAGAGCCGGTCGTAAATTGGTAAGTGACAATGTGGCCAAGTCCCCAACAGTTGCCCCAGTTAAAGCCGCCGAACCATCGGTTATTGCCTGATTGGGCAACTCCTGTATTATCTCCGCCGGTATAAAAGCGCCAAGGGAGGCGGTCTTGGGTGACGAGCTCGATGTCTGTAGTCCCCTCTTCTTCAGCGGGGGTGAATACGAGCTCGGTTGTGCGAAAGGGGTTTTTGTTCATCCAATTGAGGTCGGCAATGAGGACATCTGTCTGAATCCGATCCCCTTTTTTCAGGCGGATGGCCCGCTCAATGGATCGATTGCTAAAGTGGCGGTTGCCGAAAGAGCGGACAGCTCCGAGGCGGCTCTCATAAATCACGAGCTGGAGGACTCCGCTCTCGACTACTTGGGGAGGGATCTCCACATCGACCACAGGTCGATTGTGCAAGCGGTAATAATCAATGATCTCTTGCTGGATCTTATGCGTCGAAGCGTCTGTGAACGGATGTCCTAAGTAGGGAGCGAGAATTTCTTCTAATCCGGAAACCCCTCCAGGAAGATCAACTGAGGTTTGTACCCCTTCGACAATCTCTAACTCTGTTTCGCGCACGTCTGTGCTCAGTCCGTGCAAAAGCACTCCTTTCAAAAGAGGTGCTTCGGCGACAAGAGCGCCTGCGTAAATCAGAGCCAATAACAAATAATGACTTATCATCGCACGGCGAGTGTAGACGAGAATCTCCACCAAGTCTACCTATTTCAGCAATTCCCGCCAAAAACAAGAAATTTATACCCAAACAACTTGAAGAGTTGGGAATTTGGCAAGGAGGGTCCCCAGAATTTTTGTTCGGAGCGAGCGGCCATTGCCCTCGGGCAAGACGCGAGTGAGAACGGAAATTATGGGGTAAACCCGACGCAGCCAAAAACCAACTCTTCAGGTTGTTTGGGTATACCACCGAGCACACCGAGAGCACCGAGAAAAAATACCCGAACTCTTTTTTTTTCGGTGCTCTCGGTGTGCTCGGTGGTTAAAATTTTCTGTCCTGTCAAGGCAAAGCTAAAATGTCCCTCCGGGGCCGCCAAAGTTAAAATATCACTCACCTCAGTACGTAAGGGAGGCGCCTCTTTAACATTTTACGATATCCGAAAATAAGCTATATCTAGGGACATGGACATCAATTCCCAGGCAGAGGTGCTGGTTCAAAAGATCCGGCACTTCATCATCACCAATAGCGGGCGGGTTTGTGAGCAGGCCTCTATTGAGGAGTTTTATCAGGCGTTTTGCGCTATTTTGCGCGAAGAGTTGATGATGCACTGGACCTCCACATTCGAGACGTTCACCAAAAAGAAACCGCGAATGACCTACTTCCTCTCGATGGAGTACGTCGAGGGCTC
>CAYHED010000173.1:0-3039 GCA_964355615.1 uncultured bacterium | reverse complement strand
CTCACGGCAGCCAAAATCGCGTTTTCTGTCGCCCCCACAGAAGGGTACAAAAACTCGATGACCGCCCCTTTCAATCCCTTATGAGCCTGAGCGAAATAGGCCCCCTCTTTTTTCATCTCTCGGTATTCGATCCGCGCGCCCAACTTTTGCAAAGCCTGCACGTGAAAATCGACGGGACGAGAACCAATCAGATCACCGCCAATCGTCGGAACAATGATATCCTCGTCCGTCCTCCCTAAAAGCGCCACAATCATCAAAATCGGAATCCGGTTCGCCCCCGAGTAGCGCTGCGGCACATAACAACTCGTTAAATGGGGAGTTACAATTTCTAAAATCTGCTTCTCTTTGTCCCACTGGATCTGGGAACCAATTTCACGGCAGAGGTTCGTTGTGATCTCCACATCGCCGATATTAGGGACATTGTAAAACGTACATTTCTTGTCAGAGAGAAGCGACGCAACCAGCAATTTGGTCATCGCATTTTTAGCGCCAGACGCCCTGATCGTACCTTGAAGGGGTTTTCCCCCTTTGATTTTGAGAAGCTCCATCCGCAACAGTGTATACGAAACTCTTTTTTTACACGAGTGGCTGCTTTTTATGAGCCGTTCTGGCACAATAAGACCGTTATGCAACAGCGAGTTCCCATTTACCGGACCGGCATCGGCCAAGACAGCCATCGCTTCCTTCCCCCCGAATCCTCCAAGCCTTGCCTCGTCGCCGGCGTTATTTTTGACGGCGTACCCGGCCTAGACTCCGAGTCAGATGGAGACATCGTCCACCACGCTATCTGCAACGCCATCACCTCACTGACAGGCCGCCCTGTTTTAGGTGGCGTAGCCCGAGACCTGTGCCGCAAAGACGGAATCACCGACTCCCAAGTCTATGTCGAGCGGGCCCTCAAGTTCCTTGCCCCCCAGAGCATTGTTCATGTGGCCCTTACGATCGAAGGGAAGCGCCCCCTATTTGAAGAGAAAATTGACCTCATGCGCAAAAAGCTCGCCCACGTACTCCACCTCGAAATTGCCCAAGTGGGCATCAGCGTCACCTCCGGCAACGGCCTCACCGACTTCGGCTGCGGCGACGGCCTCCAATGCTTTTGCATCATGACTACCTGTGAAACTCCGCCCCTATAACACTCCCCAACGCTCAGGCATTTTAGTCCAAGTATTGGAAGGCGGCCCTTGGGGAGAGGTCGCCCCCTTACCTGGCTGGAGCAAAGAGACGTTGGAAGAAGCCCGCGCAGAATTAGAAAAGTACAAATGGGTGACGCAACTAAAAGACTTAAGAGAACTGGAGTTGTTGCCCTCCGTCCGCTTTGGATTGGAGTCGGCTCTCCTGCCGCTATTACCGCCGGGTACAGTCCCCTTAAGCGCCCTCTTTATGGGCACTCCCCAAGAAATTCTCGCCCAAGCCAAGAAGCGTGAAGCGGAAGGCTACTACTCAGCGAAATTAAAGGTGGGGACACTTTCCTTTGAAGGAGCGCACGAAGTCATCTCGCAGCTCGCAAGCCGCTTTTCCTTGCGCATCGATGTCAATCGCGCATGGAATACGGAAGACTCGTTAGAGTTTTTTTCCAAGTACCCCAAAGACCTCTTCGACTATGTCGAAGAACCGTTTAAAAATCCGAAAGACCTTTCCCGTTTTACTCACCCTCTCGCTGTGGATGAGTCCTTTCCAAGCGACCTGTCATTGAATGATCTAGAGCGGCTCGAACCCCTCAAAGCGCTCATCTACAAACCGACGATGCAAGGTGGGCTCAAGGGGGCACTCCCCCTCCAAGCCTGGTGTCAAAGGCGAGGCATCCAGCTCGTTTTGAGCAGCAGCTTTGAGAGCGCCGTCGGTCTGGACCACATCGCTGCGCTTGCGCGCCGCCTCTCCCCCGACCCTTCTCCGGTAGGAATCGGCACCCGCCACTTTTTTCAATAAAATTCTTGAGCGAAAAATAGGGATCGACTAGAATCCTTTGCTTCTTATGGATGATAAACTGTCTGAACACATCGTAGAAGCGGCCATAGAGGTCCATCGCCTCCTTGGCGGTCCGGGGCTGCTCGAGAGCGTTTACGAAACAGCTCTCTGCTACGAACTCTCCTTGCGCGGGTTTAAAAGCAAACGGCAAGTTCCCATCCCTGTGCTGTATAAGGGCGTTGTGGTGAGGGAACCTCTCTTCCTCGATATCTTGGTCGAAGATCAGGTGATCATCGAGGTCAAAGCCACTGAAAAAGAATACCCTTTTTACCGCGTGCAACTCGCCACTTATTTGCGCTTGACTGGCGTTAAGCGCGGACTGCTCATCAACTTTGGAAAAACCCAGGTAAACAACGCTATATGTCATATCACAAACGACTGAGGTATACTCAAACAACTTGAAAAGTTGGTTGGGTATATTCAGTGGGAACACTCTCGCTTCCACAGGATTCTCCCTGATGAGGAGGCTAGATTAGTAAACGTCGAGTAGATAGCGCCGCTCTTTGCGGAGCTGTTTCAAATACTGGCGGGCCTGATCTTCGGTGAGGCCCCCTTCTTCAATGGCAATTTGCCGGAGCGCCGCATCGACGTCTTTAGCCATCTCCTCAGCGTCTCCACACACATAGAGAAAGCTCCCTTGCTGGAGCCAATTCCAAAGATCCTTTTTTTGCTCCAACATTTTGTGCTGAACGTATGTTTTGGTCGCTCCATCGCGCGAAAAGGCGAGGTCGAGCCTCAAATGTCCTTGTTTTTCTAGCTCCAACCAAAACTCTTCGTAATAAAAGTCGGTTGCGCGATGCCTCTCTCCAAAAAAGAGCCAGTTGCGGCCCGGCGCCTTCAGGGCAATGCGCTCTTGCAGAAAAGCGCGGAAAGGGGCGACCCCTGTTCCTGGACCAATTAAAATAATAGAAGCTTGGGGGTCTTCGGGTAAACAGAAGTGGTCGGTGGGTTGGACGTAAATGGGAATGGGGGTGATCCCCTCTTGCGCCAGTTCGCAAAGGAAGTGGCTGGCGACGCCTACCCGTTTTCTGCCCCGCAACTCATAACTAATGTAACTGACTGTGAGGTGGAGCT
>CAYHED010000172.1:0-3095 GCA_964355615.1 uncultured bacterium | reverse complement strand
TTGGCAAAGAGCAGCGTGAGGAGGACGATGCAGACGAAGAGGGCCACTTCGCGGAGCGAGCGGATAAAGGTGGGTTGGCTGATCCGGAAGTAGAGGGCGCTGATGGTGACAAAGATGAGGGCAAGGAGGAGGCTGGCGATGATGGTGGTGGGATCGGTGAGGCGGCGGCTTTCAGAAATAGCGGTTTTCATCGCTTGGAGCATCGTGAGGTGCCGGGAATTGATCTTCTCCCCTTGATTGATGATCCGGGTTCCTGCTTGAACGCGGGTGAGTTTTTCGGGAATGGTCCTGCTGACTTGGCTCTGAATCGAGTGCTCGAGGGCGGTATCTTGAGTGAGGAGCCACTGCCGTTTTTCAAAAGCGCGGACGATGTAGGGGACCGTATCGGGGTGGAAGGAGGATGTCTGGGCGATTTGGTGAGACAGTTTTTGCCAAAACTCGTTGGGTAGATGTTGCGGGGTCTCTTCGGGGGTCAGTTCAAAATAGCTCGCTTCGGGGAGCTTGAGCTCGCGGATTTTTTGGATGGTGCGGGGGTCGGTAAACCGAGCTTCGATCAGAAGGGTTTCTAGCTCGTCTGCTGCTTTGTACATCTCTTCAAAGGTGCTAGAGGGGGCTTGGGTGCGCCAGTCTTTGTTGCGGATGAGCGATTCTTCCACATCATAGCGGACATCGCGGATCTGCTTGTCTTCAATTTGATAAATCTTCCCGACATCCTGTGTCGCCTGCTGCTTTAAGACGATGGTGCTTTCGTAGTCGGGGAACTCAAAGTCGATCTGGGCCACCACATAGCGGCCGGCTGTAGCATTGAGGTCGAGCACCTCAAGGCGAACCTCCCTGAAGTGGAGAAAGAGGGCAAGCGACAGCACGCAGACGCACCCTACAATGATGCGCCAACCTCTGTGATTGGAGGCTAGCCACTCGCGCCAGCTCTGGCGGAATCGGTTTCCACTTGGACTCATGAATTTAAGGATACCAAATCTTCCATTTGTGGATAAACTCTCCTGCGGGTTATAATGGCTTTGCATATCTCAGAACCTTAAGGCTAAGCCACATGACAAATCAAATAGGACCTCGCTATCAGGCGATCGCCCGTAAATATCGCCCCCAAACGTTTGGAGAAGTGGTCGCCCAAGGGGCGATTGTCCAGACTTTGAAGAACGCTTTGCGGTTTGAGCAGGTGGCTCACGCCTACCTTTTTTGTGGGTCGCGCGGAGTGGGGAAGACGACGTTGGCTCGTCTCTTTGCTAAGGCGCTCAACTGCTCTGCTCTGACGGCTGAATTCGAGCCGTGTAACACGTGCGCCTCTTGCCGAGAAATCCTCTCGGGGCAATCGCTCGATGTGATGGAGATCGACGGCGCCTCCAATCGAGGGATCGACGACATTCGGCAAATCAATGAGACGGTCGGTTACGCTCCCGCTCAAGGGAAGTACAAGATCTACATCATCGATGAGGTCCATATGCTCACCAAGGAGGCGTTCAATGCTCTCCTCAAGACATTGGAAGAGCCTCCTGCCCGCGCCAAGTTTTTCTTTGCGACGACCGAGGCGCAAAAAGTGCTCCCCACCATCGTCAGCCGCTGCCAGCGGTTTGATTTGGGGCGCATTTTACCTCAGCAGATCGCAGATAAACTCCAAGAAATCGCGACCGATTTAGGAAGGCAAGTGGCTCCCGATGCGCTGCATCTGATCGCAAGCTTTGCAGAGGGGAGTTTGCGCGATGCCGAATCGATCCTCGATCAGCTCTTTTGCTTTACTCAAGGGACCCTCACAGCAGCGGTCGTCCGCCAGGCTCTGGGGCTTGTTTCAGAAGAGCTGTTTTTCTCCCTAGACCAAGCCTTTGCCGAGGCGCGCCTGCCCCGCGCATTCGAGCTGGTACAAACCCTCTTTGAGATGGGGAAGGATTTGGGCCACTTCCTCGAGCAGCTGATCGAGCACTACCGGAACTTGACGCTCTATAAAACTGTGGGGGAAAAAGCTCTCCCACCCGAAGTTGCCGAGCGGTATGCTCCTGTCGCACAGCACTACACACAAGGTCAGTGTCTCCATATCCTCCAAATGTTGATCGAGGCCGAGGGCCCTTTCCAGAAGAGCGTGTTTCAGCGGGTGGCCCTCGAGTCCCTTTTGCTGAGGGTCATCCGAAGCAAAAACAGGATTCCGGTCGAGGTGTTAGTGCGCCGCTTGTCTCAATTGGAAGAGACTTTGAAGGGGGAAGTCGTAGTGGCGGCTCCGTCTAAAGTGGAGAGGGTTGAGGAAGTAATGGCTCCGCCCAAAGAGGTGGTCCCGGAAGTAGTAAAGCCGATTGTGGTGGAAAAGGTGCCAGAGGAAGTGAAGCCGGTTATGGTGGCTCCGCCTAAAGAGGTGGTGCCGGAAGTGGTGAAGCCGATTGTGGCAGCTCCGCAGGTGACAGGAAAACATCCCAGCCACTACGATACGTTGATGCGCTTTGCGGCGATAGAGTTAGAAGGAAGTTTAAAAATTAATTAGGACGGATATGGGTAGTGGATTTTCGAAAATGAAAAAACAGGCCAAGATGATGCAACAGCAGATGAGCTTGGCTAAACAGACTTTAGAGAATACAACGATCGAGGGATCAGCAGGCGGCGGTCTTGTCACTGTAACGTTGAGTGGGGCGAAGGAACTGAAGAAGATTGTGATTCGGCCGGAATGTGTGAACCCAAATGACATAGAGGGGCTGCAAGATCTCATTTTGGGGGCTTTTGAGGATGCGGCGGCTAAGGCGGATGCTCAGACCCCAGCGATGCCGTTCTAAAGAGGCGAGGACTTCGCCCTCGCGCTCCCATCAAAGGACTAACGTCCTCTGAACTCCTTGTATACCGGGAGTGATTCAAAAATTGGGAGATGCCAAGGAGGCGCCCTGATTTTGGGTCAGGCGAAGCCGGCGACGAAGGCCTGGGGTCCTCGAAGACGCCTCGTCTTTGGGGTGGGACGTTGCAGCTCAACCCAAAGGGTTGGGCGATGCAGGCGGATCCCAAAAGCAGTGGCTGCCCGACGAAGCCCGGGGTCCCCGAAGAACGCCCCGTTCTTTGGGGTAAGGCGTCGGCAGAACCAATTTTTGAATCACGAGCGGTATATA
>CAYHED010000171.1:0-3096 GCA_964355615.1 uncultured bacterium | reverse complement strand
ATGCCGGTCCGCTCTCTCCAACGGCGCTGCGTCTCTCTCTGTTTTTTGATCTCTTTGAGCTCGGCTTGGAGCGCATCGATCCGCTGACGGAGCATCCGCTTATCGAGCTCGATCTGCTTTTCTCCTTCCCCCTTGACAAATCCCCCTCCCGAACCGCCCGAGCGCTGACGGCTCAAGTGGGTCCAGAGCCGTTTGAGGCGAGGAAGCTGGTAGCGACACGCACCGAGCTCAATTTGGATTTTGGCCTCTCTCGTCCGAGCCCTTTGGGCAAACACCCCAAAAATCAGCTCCGTCCGATCGATCGTCGTCTTTTCAAATCCCTTTTCCAAATTGCGCTGCTGCTGAGGAGAAATCTCTTCATCAAAGATCACCACATCGCACTGCAGATCCTTGATCATCTGCGCAATCTCTATCACCTTGCCCGAGCCGATGAACGTCGCCGCCTCGATCGAGCGAACCGGGCACATCACCTTCGACGCCACCTCCAAACCATAAGTGGTACAAAGGCTCTCCAACTCCTCGAGCTGCTCTTCACAAGTTTTTTTATTTTGCGAATAAGTGCCAATCAAGAGAGCCCTTTTTTGCTCCTCTTTCAACTCCTTCAACCGCCCTTCGTGCTGCGTCATAGAGAAAACTCCACTTTCAGGCCATCGTACCCGAGACGGACATCTGAGGGAAGCTTTTCATCCACCTCCTCATGATCGATCCGGTGATTTAAATGGGTGAGCCAAGTCCTTTCCGCCCCCACCCTCCGAGCGAAATCGATCGCCTCTAAAATCGTCAAATGAACCGGCGACGGGTCAAAACTCAGCGCGCTCAAAATCAACGTTTTCACCCCCTTAAGCCCCACAAAGACCTCCTCTTCATAGTCACAGATATCAGAGACATAAGCCAAATCGCCGAAGCGAAAGCCCGTCACCCCCATCTGCCCCTGCTCATAAGAGATATACTGAACCGGCAGCCCCAAAAACTGAGTCTCCCCCATCTCCCCCTCTAAAATCTGAAACTCCAACTGAGCGCTGATCGTAGTCACCTCCCCAATCGGCTGGAACAGATAAGAATACCGCCTCCGCAGCTCCTCAAAAGACTCTTCAGATAAAAGACAAGGAAGCGGCTTTTTCGTCCGCAAGTAGAACACCCGAAGTTCATCCACTCCGGCGATATGGTCATAGTGAGTGTGAGTTAAAAGGAGCCCATCGACCGAATCGATCCCATGGGTTAGCGCCTGCTGGCGGAAATCGGGCCCCACATCGATGAGGAGCCTCTTGCCCCCCACCTCAACCAGCGCCGAAGGTCTCAGCCGTTGATTGCGAGGAGACGTAGAAGTACAGACCGCGCATTTGCAGCCGATGAGCGGAATGCCCGTCGATCCCCCGGTCCCTAAAAAACAAAACGTTCCTCGCATATCGGTCTAGTATAAACAAGTTTGGGAAAAACCGATAGGGAGGATTAGAAAGCGTATTCAGGATTCTTGCAAGACCAACCCCTTAACAGGTCCTGGAAAGTCTGCCATAAACAAGTTTGCTTGATAGAACGAAAGATCCCACTGATCCGGTCTGCAATAGAGGCAGTAGGGGCCCCGATGAAAGCAACGGATGCCGTTACAGGGACCTGCTTCCTTATTCGGTTGTCCTCAGTCTCTTGCGTGTCTGTAAGACCGTCTCTGCTGACGACCTCTCCTGACTCAGACTCGGTATCCAAGTCAGAAGGGGTTTCAACCTCATTGGAATTCCCATATTTATCGGCGAGGTCATAAGCAACATCATCCTCTTCAGCCTCAGCACTCTGTGCTGGGGCAGAGACAGCCTGCACTGGGGCAGCGACAGGCTCGCTCATACGCTTAATCTCCGCATAATCCGTCATCTTGCCTATAAGAATGTCTTTAAAAAAGACCCCAAAAAAAGATGTCGAATAATTATCTTCCCAGGCTTTTTGAACCAACCCAGCGACTTCATTCGCTGACCCTAGCCCAGCAGCAATCTCACCCTTGGCCTTGTCACTCTGTACTGGACGAAAAATACAATTATGAAAACAGTAATACAAGCAATTTGTCATCATTACACCTATTTGTTTTATACTACTATTATACAATAAACACACATAAAAATCAATTAAAATAGTAATTATTATAAAAACAGGAGAGTGCTAAGACTTAATGGCTTGAGACAGCTCCCTCCCTAGGAGGGCGTGGTAGAGGAGGCCTCTGGAGCCGAGGGCGGTGAGGGCCCAGGTTTTGGGGGCTACCTGCTGGCAGAGGGGGCGGTAGTCGTGGCGGCGGGCGATGCGGACGCCGGCGCGGATTTCGAGGACCTCGAAGTGGCGGGCTGGGGGGTAGAATTTGGCTACTAGGTCCAGGAGGGGCAGGGCGGTGCTGGGGTCGGGGCCGTCGTTCGTAAAGCCGTGTTCGTAGGTGGAGCCCACCATCCAGATGGAGGGGTCTTCGGTGGGGGTGATGTGCCCTTGGGCCAAAAGGGCTCTTGGAGGGGGCTGCTCAACGCGGCAGACGAGCGACTGCCCCTTGGTCCTAGAGAGCGGCCAGGGGCCGAATTGGGGCATACCGGCGCCGGCGGCGAGGACGATGGCGTCAAAGTGGGCGAGTTCGTCAAGGCTCTCAACCACCCTCTGCTCGATGGGAATGCCCTGAGCGAGCCCCTCTAAATAGAGCTGTGAGTAGACGGCGAGGCCGCGGGGGATAAAATGCTCTGTGGCGCTCCAGACGATATCGGGGTCCTCTGTGGGCTCAGTCTGGACGAGGCGGGAGAGGCCGCGCCGATCGGCGACAGGGCGGCCCAATACCCGTTCCACTTCAGCAATCAGCGCATAAGTAGCCTGCATCCCCTCTTCGGCGCGCCAGGAGCGCTTGCCAGACCGGCTGGGAAAAGGATGCAGCAAGCCGGTGGAGGCTTGGGAGGCGCCACCTCCGCGGTCAAATACAGTGACAGAGCAGCCTCGCTGACGAAGGTGCCAGGCGACGCTCAGACCGGCGAGTCCGGCCCCTACGATGGCTATACCGAAACAACTCGAAAAATCGGTTTTTGGCGGCGTCGGGTTTACCCCAGAATTTCCGTTCTCACTCGCGCCTTGCCCGAGGGCAAT
>CAYHED010000170.1:0-3164 GCA_964355615.1 uncultured bacterium | reverse complement strand
TCGAATCGCTACGGGTCTACGAAAGTATTCTTTGAAGCGCCCCCCTCCCAACGGGTTCCTCAGGAGATGGGGGCATTTATTGAGTGGTTCCGATTGTCGTCGGGGCCTATTTTGACGAAGGCCGCGATCGCGCACCTCTACTTTGAGAGCATCCACCCTTTTGAGGACGGAAATGGGCGTATTGGGCGCCTTTTATCGGAGAAACTGCTCTCCCAGAGCGTCGGCAGACCGGTCTTGATCCCTGTTTCCCAGATCTTGGAGAAGAGAAAAAAGGAATACTATGCGGCTTTGGAGAGGTGCAACCGCACCTTGGAGGTGCAGGAGTGGGTAGAGTTTTTCGCCGAGGTCGTATTACAAGCCCAGGAAGAGTCGATGAGGCAGCTTTGTTTCTTTATCCAGAAAGCGAAGCTGCTGGGTGCGCTGTCTGAGGAGCTGAATCCCCGTCAACTGAAGGTTTTATTGAGGATGTTTGAAGAGGGGCCGGACGGTTTTCGGGGAGGCTTGAGCGCCGAGAAGTACATCGCGATCACAAAAGCCCCCAGGTCGACGGCCACGCGCGATTTGGCTGACTTGGTCGAGAGGGGGGGCCTCATTAAAACGGGCGAATTGCGCTATACGCGCTACTGGCTCAAACTTTCCCCTTGTTAAGAAACTACCTGCCGTTATATGATTTTTACTTTCGCGGAAGTGGCGGAATTGGCAGACGCACTACCTTGAGGTGGTAGCGGGTTCACTCTCGTGGGGGTTCGAGTCCCCCCTTTCGCAATTTGTTTAAGTATCGCACTGATAGCTCAATGGATAGAGCACTTGGCTTCGGACCAAGGGGTTAGGGGTTCGAGTCCCTTTCAGTGCAACCTCTCCTCAAAAATCCTCTCAATTTTTTCTTTCGGGGCGCTCTCGCTGTGCTGCAGTAGGGAAAACTGCCTTGCAAAGCTCAGTAACCAAAGCTCTTTCCATTCAGTAGGTGAAAAGGAATGTCCCAGAGCAGAAGCGTGCTCTACACAATAACTTTCCCCTTGGAAGAGGTGTTGAGCGGGCCCGCCGCATTGGCAACAAGTCTCCTGTAGAGAGAGGAGCCCTTCGTGGAGCAGTAGCTTGAGACGGAAACTGGCGACCAAGATGGCGGGGTCGGCAAAGAGGGGCAGTTTTTTCAAGTAGGTCGTAAGCAGGGCGTATAGGTCGCTATTTTTCTTGGTCGGGAGTTGTGAGCGGAGAAGGTCTTTTGCAATCGCTCCGGCTGCAGAGAGGAGCTCATAGTTGGCTCTTAGCTCCAAAAGGGGGTCGATCAGAGAGCCCTCCTCCAGAGTATAGATATCTCCCCGTTTTTTTCTGTAAACCCATTCCCCGATGCAGAAAGGGGAGTGGACCGATTTAGTCATCAAGGTGACAAGCCCATCTTCTAGTGTAAACACCTTGAGGATCTGTTTTTTCCCCAAATAGGGGATCGATTGGAGCAAGACGCCTGGACTTTTTGTTTCCATGGACATACTCTACCAGAAAATGGTAGCATTCATCCATGCGATTTGTGTTTTTATGGCTCCTGTTCCCTTTGTGTGGTTTTTGCGTGGACAAAGTCCTCATTCTCATCATTGCATCTGACCAGTTTCCAGTTTATAAACGGCTCCACGCAAGTTGGGAGCGGTACATGGATTCTGATCCAGAGCACATCGAAGCTTACTTTGTTCGGGGGGACCCCGATTTAGACAGAGCGTACAAGATTGAGGGGCATACGATTTGGACCAAGACCGCAGAAGGGTGGCCCCCGCATCATCCGGGCATCATCAATAAGACGATTCTCTCTATGGAGGCATTTGAGCCTCGGCTCAAAGAGTTTCAGTACGTCTTGAGAACCAACCTCTCCTCTTTTTACGTATTTCCCCGTCTCTTGGACTACGTGCGAACCCTGCCAAAAGTAGGGTGCTACTCGGCAGCTCCCATCCACCCCAAGGCATCGATCGGTTCGGGGGCTGGGTTTTTGCTCTCTTCCGATGTGGTGCAACTCCTGGTTGCCCATAGAGAAGAGTTTTTAGGGCAAGTGGGCACAGAGGACGATATGCTGGTTGGCAGGTTCTTAGAGCGGCACCACATTCCTCTCATCCCTCATGCGCGCTGTGACTTTTTGGATTTAGAGAGTTTTTATAGAAAGAGAGAAAACCTTCCAGAGAATGTGTTTCAGTTTCGGGTGAAAACAGAGGATCAGGACCGGTTTGTCCATGACAGTTTGATCCACTCTGCGCTGCACCAAGTGTTTTACTAAGACGGTATACCCAAACAACTCTTCAAGTTGTTTGGGTATAAAATGAACCTGTGCTATGCTAGGTTCTTTTTGAGGATGTATGGAAAAAAAATTTGCCAATGAACACTACAACATCTCTGTTGTGGCAAAACACTTTCAAATGACCGACGCCATCCAAAGCTATGTCTTTGAAAAACTGAACAAGGTAGAGCGGGTGGCTGACCACATCATCGATGTGATGGTCACGCTCGATGCACAAAAGCTCGAGCAGTCTTGCTCTATTTTGATGAATTTTATCCACTTTCACATCAAGGTCAAGGCGAGTACCGACAGTATCTACTCAGCCATCGACAAGGCAGTTGCCCGCTTGATACAGCTCATCTTGAAGTACAAATCCAAGATGCAGTCGCGCCGCTTCAAGGATCTGACCACGGTGGATATCCACGTCAACGTGATCGAGGGTCTCAAAGACAATCTGAAGATTGTGAATGAGGACATCGAGGCGGAAAATGCGCGCAAGGAACACGATCGCTACGAGCTTCACAAAGTGGTCGCTAAAGAAACTCTGCCGCTCAAAACACTGCGCCAAGATGAGGCTTTAATGAAAATGGAATTTTCAGGGGAGCCCTTCCTCATTTTCCGCGCGGAAGAGGATCAGAAAATCAGGGTGATGTATCGACGTCCCGACGAGAACTATGGTCTTGTCCAAGTCCAACCCTGAAGAATTGATTAGGCGCTCTCTGATTGAGTGGATGGTCGCTGAAGGTGGCTATCCACGCTCCTTAATTGCTAAGGAGGGGAGTGCTTCTCAAGGGCGCCGCTTTGACGTTCTGTGCTACAGACGCAGCGTGGAGGGGTTGGCGCCGCTTCTACTCATCGAGTGCAAGGCGGGGGCGCTCACTCCGTCGGCTGAGCAGCAACTGCTGGG
>CAYHED010000169.1:0-3172 GCA_964355615.1 uncultured bacterium | reverse complement strand
AAACTCTTTTCCCCGTTCTTTACGACTAAGCAGGGGGGCAATGGGATTGGCCTCGTCGAGACGCAAAAAATCGTTCAGGCCCACGGGGGGACTATCGAAATGCGGTCTCAGCTGGGAAAGGGAACCACCTTTACCATTACCTTAAGGACGCCATGATCGATAAAATTCTGATTGCAGACGATGAACCTCTGATGCTCCGCTTCATGGCGGAGACGTTGCGCAGGTTAGGCAAAGAAGTGACGCTCGCAGCCGATGGCGCCGAGGCAATTCGGCTCTTGCAACAAGAGGCTTTTGATCTCATCGTCACCGACATGATGATGCCTCATAAAACAGGTCTCGATGTCCTCAAGGCAGCAAAAGGTTCTTCTTCTTTAGTCATTTTGGCGACGGCTCATGGGACGATTGAGTCGGCGGTCGAGGCGATGAAATTGGGTGCATTTCACTATCTCATCAAGCCTTTTTCTCCCGATGCATTGGAGAGCGTGCTCAAAAAAGCAGAGGAGCACTCGCGCTGTTTACTGGAAAACCAGTTTTACTGTGAGGAGAGATCTGACAAAAAAGCGCAGCTCATCGCGAAGAGTCCCTCTATGCAAAAGGTGTTGCAGGATCTCGAAAAGGTGGCAAAAAGCCAGGCGAGCATTTTTATCACGGGCGAATCGGGAACGGGTAAGGAGGTGATTGCAGGAGCGATCCACCAATTATCCAGCCGCTTGCGCTCTCCGTTCATCAAGGTCAACTGCGCAGCGATCCCAGAAACGCTTCTCGAATCGGAATTTTTCGGTCATGAGCGGGGATCTTTTACGGGGGCCCACTTACGCAAAATCGGCCGGTTTGAGCTCGCTGATCAGGGGACTCTCCTCCTCGATGAGGTGACCGAAATTCCTCTCTCATTGCAGCCAAAGTTGCTCAGGGCCATTCAGGAGCAGGAGTTTGAGCGGGTAGGCGGGGTCCGCCCCATCAAGGTCAATTGCCGCTTTTTAGCCACCTCCAACCGGAATATGCGTGAGGCAATTGACCTTAAGGTTTTTAGGGAGGATTTATTTTACAGGCTCAATGTGGTGCCGATTCATCTACCTCCTCTGCGAGAGCGGCGGGAAGATATTGGCACTCTTGCTGAGTTCTTTTTGGAACGTTTCTGTCGGGAAAATCACAAGCCGCCTAAAAAGTTCACCGAGCGGGCAGTGAAAAAACTGCTCGACTACCACTGGCCGGGCAATGTGCGGGAATTGGAGAATATCATCGAGCGGACGGTGGTGCTCGATTTCGACCCAGTGATCGATAGCGAACATTTATACCTCGACTCCCCTCCTCCCCCAAAAACAGAAAAAGAGGTCTCCATGCCGATCTGGATGAGCCTGCATGAACTGGAAAAACAGTTGATCTTGCAAACATTGGATGCGGAGCACCAAAACAGAACGCGCACCGCAGCCATCTTAGGGATTAGCGTTCGAACGCTGAGAAATAAACTGCATGAATATGAGATTGTATCGGACGGCTCGTGATAAATAGGCACTCCAGTCGGCGGGCGGGCGGTGGAAAAGGAGCGATGTGGCGAGCTCTTCTTGGAGTTCCACTTCTGCAAGTGCCTTAGAACCGGGCGTCTCCCCTGCTAAAACTCGTAGATGACCGACCACTCGTCCCAAACTCTCTTGGAGTTCTCGGAGATCGGGTGAGGTGAGGTGAGGCGCCTCGGCGATTTTTTCGGCAACTTCACTCCTAGAGACAAAACCTGTGAGGGGCACCTGCTCTAAAGGGACAAAGGGGATCCCCTTCAACCGAAGCCCTTCTACCGTCGTATTGATGAAGCGAGTTTCAGGATACTGCTGTGCAAAAGCGGAAATGCTCCCTGACTCCATGAGCCAGCGAACGGCTGTTTGAACTCTCTTGCCCGTACGGCTCTTGCGCCAAACCGTTTGATCGGAAGCATTTTCAGAAGGGTGCGCCTCGCCAGCGACCACTCCTGGAGCATACCTCTTCCGATTTGTATAGGCCAGATCGAGGCCATTGAACACAATGGGATTGCACCCCAAAAATTGGGCCCAGGCGATACACAGAGCCGTGACCGAGAGTGCCTCCGAGTGCAACCCCTCGCCGAGCAAAGGATCTGTGAGTTGCATCTCCTCTTCCATCCACAGCTCGGGAAGCCCTCCAATGCCGCCCCGCATATACCCTAAAGGCCCTGCGTGGTTCTGCAATACTGAGGGAAACACCCGAGTGGAATAGAGGAGAGGCATCGTAGGAGCAGACAGATTCTGAAAACGGATCCCCTCTTCTAAGTTGGGATCGATGGCCATCCCAAAGTGGGGAATGATCCCTTGCGAAGTGAGCGCCGCAATCGTGGACCCCCCTGCGATCAACAGAGCCTTCTCCTGAACCGTTTTCAGCAGTTCTGTCTGCAGCGAGGGACCCGCGCCGCAAACAATCGCAGGAACGCCAGAAAAAGCCCCTTTGAGGGCATTTGCATAAAAGGAGCGAGCGAGATGGGGCGTATTTTGGAGAAAATTCCTAAAAAGCAACTCCCCTTGCTCTCGCTCCACGTACAACCCTTGAGTCAACGTCGTCTTCCGAAAGAGTTTGAGCCGGATCTGAGACGCCTTGCGCCCCCTCTTTGAGGGAAGGGGAATGACCTCCATGCACGTAAAGGGAAACTCCTCTGCCAAAGCATCGAGATCCTCTTCAGATTGAATCCAAGCCACATGGACTTGGGGGTCTTCCAAGACATCCGGTGCCAGCGGCTCTTCCAAAAACCCAGCCAACACATCTGCCTCTTCCTCTAAAAAAATGAGTCGTCGCTGACTTTTTTCGCGCAGCCACTCTCGGAGCTGTCGGTACACCGCCCCGTTTCCAATCCCATAGACATAAAGCCCTTCCATCTTCAAATCGGCTGCGGCTTTGCCTCGCTCGATGGTGAAAAAAGCCGACAAATCTGCTTCAGGAAGCCGCTCTTCCGAAGGCTTTTTATAGCCCCACGTGTGAGAGAGCATCCCTAGAAGAGGAAACCGGTCCATTAAGAGGGTTTTAGCGCGCATGGGTCATCAACTGGGTATAAGGAGGTAAAAAAGGGACCGAGCGGCGCTGCCCCTGTTCATACCAAATTGTTTCAAGAGACGTGCCGTTTGCCAAACAAATAAAAGGGGCACGAATAAACTGGTTGTACCCCAGCAGTTGCTGC
>CAYHED010000168.1:0-3174 GCA_964355615.1 uncultured bacterium | reverse complement strand
CGCGTAAGAAGCGCTTTTGCAGTAGAGGGCTCCCTTCAGGACCCTGTAGCTCGGGGCGGATTCTCTTTAGGGCGACCTGTCTTTTGCAGACGGGATCCTGCGCGAGGAATACTTCGCCCATTCCGCCGCGCCCTAAACTGCGAACGATCGTATAGGGGCCAATCGACTTAGGGGGGAGAAGAGGCATTGGGAACGGTTTTTTACTCATGGTACGTCAAAGGTCATCCCATATTTGCACAAATCATGCAAGGGTTTTTCTTATTTAGGTCAGTCTGAGGTTTAGCCCTAATGCAAGGCATAGGGAAACAAGCGTATGCCACTTGGGATTTCCTGTGCCTGACAGAGTTTTATAGAGACTTTCACGCCCTACATGAGCTTTTTTAGCGAGCGCTCCTATGCCTCCCTGTGCCTCCGCAACATTGCGAAGAGCGATGAGAAAAAGTTGTTGAGATTCTGCATCCCCTTTAAGGCTCTCTTCCAGGGCGGCATTGAGATAGGCGACCGCCTCATCATGATCTTGAAGATGCTCGAGAAGAAAATCTTGATATTTTCTACTTCTTGCCATATTTCAACCCCCTCGATTGATAATCTTTTAAATATTCTTTGGCTTTCGCAATATCCCTGTTTTGAGAGCCCTTGTCACCACCACAAAGAAGTAAAATCACTTTGCTGCCGATTTTTCCGTAATAAACCCTTATTCCAGGTCCATAATGAACTCGAAGCTCGTAAACACCTTCTTGAAGGCTTTTACAGTCCCCAAAATTTCCCAGCTTCAGACGGTCTAATCGTGTCAAAACCTGCACTCTGGTAGAACGCTCCCTGACCTCCCGAAGCCAGATTTCGAAGGGACGTTTTCCGTTTACAGTTTCGTAAACTTCAATGTCAAGTTCCATATGGCTCGTATTGTATCCCGCGAGATACATTTATTTCAAGATCTTTTAAGTATATAAGAGTGAGTGTGTTAAATTTTATCATAGGAGCGTCGGACGGGAGATGTAGGGCGCTGCCCTACAACCCGGCAAAGGGCTGGCGCCCTTTGCAAACCCTTTTTACCTAAGCTCCGGGGTGTAGAAATATTGCACCTGCCGGTAAGCATGGGGCAATAGGGCGCCGCAGCGGAATCCCAACACCAAGGAGCTGGGAAAGTAGCTATAGGCCATTGTGCTGATGCGCATGAGGGGGGTTGGAAGCACTCCTACAATTAGACTGTAGAGGGCTCGAGACTGGTGAGATTCCATCCAGTCGGCGTCCTTGGAACAATTACTGTACCCGGCGAACGTGGTGAACGCTCCGGCAAAAGCTCCTATGCAAAAGAGGCTGGGATCAGGAATTGAAGATGAGAGAACCTGTACTGTATCGATCACCGTGAGGGAGCAACTGAGAGCAGTGGCGGAGGCGCTGGTATTGTGGTCACCCAATTGTTTGAGTACGATTTTAGTGAACGATAACATAAGAAACTCCCTGGTTGGTAAGAGACTGTCTGCAATCGCAGACAGTCTCTAAGGGGGGAGGATTCTAAAATATTGTAGAATTTTGTGTCCACTGCTAGACTAGTGGCTATGAAAAAAATCATCCTCACAGGAGACCGCCCGACAGGACGTCTCCACCTCGGCCACTACGTCGGCTCTTTGGCCGCTCGGGTGCGCCTGCAAGATCAACACCGCCAGTATGTCATGATTGCCGACGCGCAAGCGCTGACCGACCACGCTCATGAGCCGCAAAAAGTGCGAGAAAACATTCTCCAAGTAGCGCTCGATTATCTCGCTGTGGGGATCGATCCGAAGAAGACGACCATCTTTATTCAGTCTCTGATTCCGGCTCTACCGGAAATCATGCTCTATTTTCTCAATTTGGTGACGTGGAACCGCTTGAAACACAACCCAACAGTCAAGCTCGAGATCCAGCAAAAGGGGTACGGAGAAGAGGTCCCCGCTGGCTTCATGGTCTATCCCGTTTCACAAGCAGCGGACATCACCGCTTTCAAAGCCAACCTCGTCCCCGTGGGAGATGATCAGCTCCCCGTGATCGAGCAAGCCGTTGAGCTCGTCCGCAAGTTCAACCGCCTCTACAAAACAGAAGTGCTAGTCGAACCGGAAGCGGTCCTCTCGACGATAGCCCGCCTCCCCGGCGTTGATGGAAAGGCCAAGATGAGCAAGAGTCTCGGCAACGCCATTTTCCTCGGCGACCAGCCCGATGAGGTGGCCAAAAAAGTGAAGGGGATGTTCACCGATCCCAACCACTTGAGAGTGGAAGACCCCGGCAAAGTAGAGGGAAATCCAGTCTTTACCTATCTCGATGCGTTTGGTGAGGACAAGCCCAAGATCGAGGAACTCAAAGAGCACTACCAGCGAGGGGGTTTAGGGGATTCTGTTGTGAAGAAGTACCTGCTCGATCAGCTCCTCGCATTCTTAGAGCCCATTCGCAAGCGCCGGGAGGAATACGCCAAGGACCCACAAGCCGTCATGCACATTTTGGCTCAAGGGACTGAGGTGGCCAAGGCCACTGCCGATGCGACTCTCCAAGAAGTCCGCGCCGCTATGGGAATTGATTATTTCAGGTGATTATGGAAGCGGACAGAAGTAGGTTTTGTTACCTACTTCCTATTTGTCCGTATGGTTCTCTTAGATTCTGGAGGGGAGTTGAACGTGAACGCCCTCTTGCCGTAGAGCAGTCAACACTTCTGGAATCAATTCCTTCGTCATTGAGGTGCCTTTTTGCATTACAGTTGCGATTATGTTCTCGCGGTGTTGTCTAAAATTATTTTGCACGTGAGTGGAAAACGGCCTTCCAATAGCCCCTGTTCTTTGATGTTGATGACGCATTTCAATTATTTGTTCGTCGTTAAAGTTACCAATAATTTTTTTGAAAAATTCTTGCATGAATGTGTCTTTAAGGATTTCTATTCTTCCAGGTGAGATAGCATTCAATACGCGTTCTTTTGTGGCTACTGGAATTTCGACCTTTAATCCTTGGGTGATACCTGTCAAACAAGACTCTAACGCTTGTCTAGGGAGTTTCGAATCGCCGACTAGAGCTTGAGCTAATGAATACCTTATAGCGGAGGGATTCAATCGAAAAAAGTCAGCTGGTGTAGTAATCATATAAAAATCTCCTTTAGTCTGTTAATTATTTACTATTTTGTTTGTTGTTTTGTATAAAAGCAATTAATGTTTT
>CAYHED010000167.1:0-3207 GCA_964355615.1 uncultured bacterium | reverse complement strand
AAATCCAGCCACATCATGGTGTTTTTTCAACACTTCGGGAGCAACCTTTTTGCGAACGAAGAGGAGGAGGGTGCTATAGAATATCGCCGAGCAGGCGACAATGATCAGAGAAGATAGCGCCCAGCCTAGGGTACTCATGAGTTCAATCATAAGCCTTCTTTTAACATAAACGAATCTGAACTGTAAACACGCTTCCCTCGTGCACTTCAGAAGTGGCGGAAATCGACCAGCCGTGTTTTTCCACCACGGTCTTCACAATTGAAAGGCCCAGTCCCGAGCCCCCCGACTTTCGGGAGCGCGCTTTATCGACCGTATAAAAACGGCCAAAAATGTGGGGTAAGTCGTGAGGGGGGATGCCGATTCCCAGGTCCGCTACGCTGAGCGCAACGCCCCCTTCACTCTCCTGAAGAGAGAGCGCGATCTCTGCGGGCGTTGGCGAATAGCGCACTGCGTTTTCCAACAAATTCATGAGGCTCAAGTCGATGAGATCGGGGTCTCCTCGTACGTACACTTGGGGGGCATAGGTTGTGAAGACAAGGCGCACTTCTGGATGAGCTGTGAGAAGGAGGTGCTTGCAGTTTTCGGCCAAAGAGACGAGTTCAACTGGGACAAAGCGACTCTCAGAGACATTCTCGATATCAGCGAGCGTGAGGAGGCTCTTGATGAGTTTATCGAGCCGCTCGCTGGTGCGGACAATTTTTGTCCCAATCTCAGAGAGCGTTTTAGGGGAGAGTTTGGGCATGTCACTCAACGTCTCCGCAAACCCGCGGAGCACCGTGATCGGAGTGCGCAGTTCGTGAGAGGCATTCGCGATGAAGTCTTTTCCCATTTGGACGATCTTTCGATCGGCAGTTTTATCTTGGAGCACTAAGATAGCGCCACTTTGATGGACGAGGGGCGCCGAAGTGAGTTCCCAATAACGGCGCCCCTCTTCTGTCCAACTCTCCGTCGTCCTCTCTGCCGTCTGGAGCGCCTGCAGCACCAGCTCGTGGCACTTCCGCTCAAGCCCCGACTCTCCGAGCGCCCTTCCCCGTTCCACCGAGAGCCTCTCCGTCGCAACCCGGTTGGCAAACGTCACTTTTCCTGTCGGGTCAAACGCAATGACCCCCTCGCCGAGAGAATTGAGAATCCCCTCCGTCTCTTTCTGCTGGTTGACCGCCGTGTCGAGTTGTTTTTGGACCCGTTGATTGAGCGAGTTGAGTGTGGAGGCAAGTTTTGAAAATTCCCCATCATTCAGCACAATGCGAGGCAACAGCGCCTCTTCCTCATAGGGGGAAATGGCGTCAAAAATCTGTTGCAGCGGACGGCTTACGCGGCGGATCAGTATCCAATTGACCAGCCCGTAGAGGAGAAATAAGCACCATCCGGTCGCCCTGACGAAGGGGGTGATCGCAGCGAAAAAAAGGACAAAACAACCCAAGCTATTGATGAGGATTTTTTTGCGAAACTCAAGCATGGAGAATTTTAGCTCCATTCGCTGTTAGGAGCACCATCTCCTCAAAACGGATTCCCCCCAATCCCGGCTGATAGAGCCCCGGCTCAATGGTGAAGATCATCCCCTCTTCGAGAAGGTCTTTGCTATCCAAGCGGAGCGCCGGATACTCGTGCGTCTCGAGCCCCACTCCGTGACCGAGCGAGTGAATGAACAATTTCTCCACCCCCGCCGCCTCGAATACGTTCTTCGCCGCTACATCCAGCGCTTTGGCCTCAACTCCTGGACGCGCCGCCCGAAAAGCTGCCCGAAACGCCGCTTGCACCAACTCCTGAAAATGGAAGAGTTTTGGATCGGGCGTCCCAAAAAACACCGCCCGCGTAAGATCTCCCCGATAGCCGTCGAAGATCGCTCCGACATCGATCAAGACGACCTGATTTTGCTCCAGCTTCCTCGAGCCCGCGCGGTAGTGGGGATAAGCACTCTTTTCTCCAAAGGCGATGATCGGATCGAACGAGAGCCCCGACGCCCCCTGCTTGCGGCAAAAGAATTCGAACTGAAAAGCGAGCTCCTTTTCTGTCACTCCCTCGGTGAGCAAGTGCTTTACATGTTCGATCCCAGAAAGGGTTAACCGAGCCGCTCTTCGGAGGGCCTCTGTTTCTTTTGGGTCTTTGACCGCTCTTAAGTGTTTTAATAAACGGGACTGAGGGACCCACTCCACATCGGGAAATTCCTTCTTTAGCCCCAAAACAGCGTCGTACGAAGTGAGCGCACTATCAAAAAGCACCTTTTTAGGAACGGACCTCTTCTCTTCCAACGGCTTCACAGGAATCGAGAGGGCTTTTTGCGCCGCGGCCAAGTAGCGCCCATCCACGGCGAGATAAGTCTCCTCCCCCACCCACAGGCGACCGCGCGACAAAGAGAGCCCTGTAAGATACAAGAGATCGACCGGGTTTTCAATGAGGGCCGTCCCGGTAATGCTCTTCTGTAACCGACCTATCCTCTGATCCATTTTTCGCAAAGCCCCTCTGTTACGACAACCCAAATCGGCTGTCCTAAAGGATCATAGCGCGTATCCTCACATCGCTGCAACTGGCGCCAAATAGCCACTGCCTCGTCCATCGAGTAACTGAGCTTGCGGCCACGGCAAAAACGGCTGGCTAAAGCGCGCAGCTCCGTCCCCCGCTTCCACTCGGCAAAGAACCGAGAAAAATCGTCTAGGTGAGAGGGAAGCGCATCGATACTCAATGTGCGCGGCCCCAAGAAACGGCACTCCACCCCCAACTGATTCAGCTTTTCAGCCAACTCCTCCCCCTGCAGCGCTTCGTCCCGAGAAAGTTCCACCGTCAGCGGAAGCAATAGACTCTGAGCCACACCCTTCTCTTTGGTAAATCCCTCAAAAAGCACCCGCGCCTGCGCCGCCCTCAAGTCCACCAACAAGAGCTCCTCCTTTTCCACCCACAAAAAAGGGCCCCGCACAGCCAACGGCCTGTCAGAAAACACCACCGGAAGGGAGACCTCCTCCACTGCAGCCGCCTCAAAGACGGGCCGCTCCTCGAACTTCCACTGGGTAGGGGGCGGCTCAAAATAAACAGGCTCCGGCAACGACGGAACCACAAATGCAGACGATACCGCCTTTTCGAAAAAGCGAAAAATCAGCCCCTCATCTCGGAAACGAACCTCCCTCTTCTGCGGGTGGACATTCACATCGACCGTATCCGGCGGAATGTCCAAAAAGAGGACAAATGAAGGATGGTCCCTTTCCCCCATCCGCG
>CAYHED010000166.1:0-3225 GCA_964355615.1 uncultured bacterium | reverse complement strand
AAAGATTGCCCCTATCCCCCACATCTCTTCTCATAGAACAGGAGCATGGATAAGGGCGCATTCTCTTTTTCATGCACGTGGCGAAGTGCCAAGAGGTCATAGCTACTCACTATCGCTACTTTAAGGAACTGTTGGGAAGTGATTTTTCTGTGCCAACCGCGGTCTTGGATATTCAAAATGAGAGATCTGAATTTTGGAACAAGGTCCTAACAGATCACAAAGCGAAGGGGCTCCTCTTCGGATTTGGAGAGGAGAATATCTCTCTCTTCGAGAGCCCTTCAAGCGAATGTTGTTTTGCATCGAAAAGTGACCCATTTAGTCAGGCCAGCTTTAAGGAATTCCCTATCCCTGAGTTTCTTACAACGCCCAACCATCCCATGGTTCACCAATATGAAAAGGAAAGGGAGCAGATACGTAAGCTATACGACGAGCAGGACATGCTGGAGATATCTCTAAATGGGTTGTGTGATTCGGCTTCGTGGCAGTAGGGCCTGTGCCTGACAATTGGTTGCTCTGGAGGAAGGAGAGTTCTTCCACGATTGACGGACACGCTCAACGATGTAAATGATGAAATGAGAAAATGATAAAAATATTAGTTCGCCGCAAAGCGGCGATGCGGCGAAGCCGTAAGGTTTTTTTTATCATTTTCTCATTTTATCGTTTCCATCGTTGATCTTGGCTTAGGAGACGGGTCTGAACTGTTACTTTTTCTAGACAATATCTCTCCATTTGTGTTTCTCTTGGGGAAGGAAAGGTGTTTTTTGATAGCTAACCGCACGCCGAAAGGCTACAATGGAACGAAGACGACAGGAAGGCAGATTTCTGAACTGCTTCCGGGATTGCTCGTCGATTTGGGTCGGCGCGCCGCCGATCCGAGAGAAGAGATTTTTCAAGCGTGGGGGGTGGCTATCGGAGAAAAAATGGCTCCTTTGACAGAACCTCTCTCCTTTTTGGATGGAGTGCTCACGGTGAAAGTGAAGAGTGCCACTCTCTATAGTTTGCTGTGTCAGCATGAACGGCCCCGGTTACTGAAACAGCTGCAGGCAAAATTTCCGGTGCGCCATCTACAATTTAGAATTGGGTAACAAGGCAATGACGACAATGACAAATGAGAAGGAAAAGAAGTACGACGCCAGTTCGATCACCGTTCTAGAGGGGCTGCAGGCCGTTCGGGAACGCCCTGGAATGTACATTGGCGATACCAACGCAAACGGCCTTCATCAACTCGTCTATGAGGTGGTCGATAATAGCATCGACGAAGCGCTTGCCGGCTACTGTACCCAAGTTCTTGTCACTCTCCACGCCGATGGAAGCGCGACGATCGAAGATGATGGCCGCGGTATCCCAATTGAAAAACATGCGAAAGAATCGGTCAAGCAGGGGAGAGATGTAACGGCTCTCGAAGTGGTCATGACGATCCTTCACGCAGGGGGCAAGTTCGATAAGGGGACTTACAAAGTCTCTGGCGGTTTGCACGGCGTCGGGGTCTCTTGCGTCAACGCGCTGTCTTCGAAATTGGTCGCGACCGTTTATAAAGAGGGGCATTCCTATGAGATGACCTTTGAAAAAGGGAAGCCGACCGTTGCTTTGAAAAAAATGGGGACGACGACGAAGCGGGGGACCAAGGTCTCTTTCTGGCCCGATGCGAGTATTTTTACCGTTACCTCTTTTGACGCCGATATCCTGATCAAGCGGCTCCGCGAGTTGGCCTTTTTAAATAAGGGCATCACGATTGTTTTCCAAGATGAAAGGGATTTGACGCGCGAGCCAATCCGCTTCAATTACGAGGGGGGGCTCTCCTCTTTCGTCTCTTTTCTCAATGAAGGGAAAATTCCTCTCTTCCCCAAACCGATCTATTTGCACGCGGTCAAGGAAGGGCACGATGGACCTGTTGAAGTCGATGTCGCCATGCAGTGGAACGATACTTATACAGAAAACATCTATAGCTATGTCAACAACATCTCGACTCGCCAGGGCGGTACTCACTTAACCGGTTTTTCTACTGCGCTGACTCGGGTCCTCAACAACTACATGAAAGGGCATACCTTACTGAAAGGGGATAAGCTCTCCGTGACCGGCGACGATATGAGAGAAGGTCTTACCGCGGTCATTTCAGTGAAGGTGCCTAATCCCCAATTTGAAGGGCAGACAAAACAAAGGCTCGGCAATAGCGAAGTCGCGGGGATTGTTCAGACCATCGCGGGAGAGGGGATTACCACATTTCTCGATGAAAATCCATCGATCGCTAAGCTGATCGTTGAAAAGTCGATCATCGCAGCTCAAGCGCGCGAAGCGGCCAAGAAGGCAAGAGAGCTCACGCTGCGCAAGACGGCGTTGGATGGCGCTCGCCTGCCCGGCAAACTGGCCGACTGCCAGGAGAGAGATCCTGCTCTTTGCGAAATTTACATTGTTGAGGGAGACTCTGCCGGCGGCTCTGCCAAGATGGGGCGCGATCGGAGATTCCAGGCCATTTTGCCGATCCGCGGTAAAATCTTGAACGTGGAAAAAGCGAGATTGCAAAAGATCTTGCAGAATAACGAGGTGGGCTCGATGGTCGCCGCCCTCGGTTGCGGAATCGGGAAAGAGAATTTCAACCTCGCCAAACTCCGCTACCACAAAATCATCATCATGACCGATGCCGACGTGGACGGTTCTCACATCCGAACGCTGCTCCTCACGTTCTTCTATCGACATATGCCGGCACTCGTTGAAAACAACTTCATTTATATCGCTCGTCCTCCTCTCTTTAAAGTGACTCGTAAAAAGGTGGGACAGTACATCCACTCCGAGCGGGAAATGGATGAATACCTCCTGAAACTCGGTCTTACCGATATTTTGATCCGCCGCAGCAAGGCCAAGGATTCCTATAGCAGGGAAGAGAGCGAAAAGCTGATGGATCTCGTCTTGGAAATCGAAACATTCATCAACTCCATTGAGCGCAAAGGGATCCCTTTCCGCGAATTCATGGCTGCGGGCCTACCCCAATATCAGGTCCAGATCGGAGATAAGACACAGTTTGTCTATAACGACGAAGACCTCGTTCGCCTGAAAAAAGAGAACGAACTGCTCCAAAAACAGGTGCATGAAGAGACCCTCGCCTCGATCCCAGAAGCTGAGGTCACTGAAGAGATGAGAACGTTAGTGTTGAAGCCTTTGTTGTTTATGGAGTTGTTCGACAAGGCTCGCAACACCGCCTTAACAGAGCGCTTAGGCACCTACCAACTC
>CAYHED010000165.1:0-3239 GCA_964355615.1 uncultured bacterium | reverse complement strand
GGCGGACATTTTTGAGGTGAGGACGACGAGGGGGCCGCTATAAAAACTTTTCCCTACGACGTTCCGGAGGTAGTGCATTTCTCCCGTGCCGTACTTGGAGATCACCATCACTCCATTGGATACGAAGAGGCCGGTGACTTTGACTGCTTGGCTTAAAAAACCGCCTGAATTTTCTCGGAGGTCTAAGACGAGTCCTTTGAGCTCTCCTTGGGCTTGGAAGGAGCGGATCGCTTCTTTGATGTCCCGCTCACTGGTCTGTCCGTCGCTGGTCTCATAGAAGGAGTGAAGGGAAATTTTGCCGATAATCCCCCCTTCTACCTGCTCTACACTGGTCTGAATTCGTTGCTCGTTCATCACGATGGGGCGTTTTGCAAGGGGAACTCGAAAGAAAGTCTCTTGATTGTTGGCCACTCGTTTGAAGCCGAGGATCAGTTCGCCTCGATCTTTTTTCTTGAGCATATCGAGCACTTCTTCAAAAGATTTTTGACCAGTGGACTGTCCATCGATCTCAACTAGGTAATCGTTCACTTGGATCTGCTGTGATTGGGCTGCGGGGCTGCCGTCAATGAGCTCGGCGATCATCACTCCGTCGATCGATTCGGAAAGGACAACGCCGACGCCGTCAAATTGCTTTTCTAGGCTGAGGCGCATTTCGTACGCTTCTTCAGGGCTAAAAAAAGAGGAGTGGGTATCGAGCCCCTTCGCAAAACACTTGATCATCCGGACGGCCATCAGGTGCTGGATCTGCGCCTGGGGTAAAACCTGCCCATCTAAGGTCAAAAAGAGGTAGTTGTTCTCTGAGCGGCGCACTTTCTTTTCAAAAAGGGTAAATACTTTGACCCTCCGATCCGCTGTGTCGAGGTTGGTGCGCATCTGATGATAGGCGAAAAAGCGGGACATTCTGGCTTTTTGGCGCAAAATCAGCTCTGCTTCGGAGCGGGCAAAGCGCGACGGAGAGGCTCCGCTTAAGCCCTCTGTCGGGTTCTTGAGGAGATCGGCCAAGGCCAAAGAACGGAGGGTCTGGGCTCTTGAGGTCGCTTTCTGCAGAACCTGGTTGAGGGTAAAGAAGTCGCTGTAATCGCCCATTCGGAGGCGACCTGCCACCTGGGAGAGCTTTTCTTCACTCATGTTTATATACGGAAGTGCCTCAGACTCTAATAGATACGACTTATCTGCATCAAATTGCTCAAGATAGATCTTAAACGATCTGCGAAGCAGCGCCGGGTGATAGTCGTGGGTCTCGATATGAAACGCAAAAAACCGCTCCATGACGCGGGGAATATCAGAGGTGCGCATCTGGACGGGCAGGGCGAACACAGGCCCCAAACAGAGGAGAAAGAAGCAGAGGAACCAGCAGAGTTTCTTTTTCATAGTGTTGGGCCTTATGATTTGAAAAAAGTTGAGAGGGAAGGAGTAATAGAGCCGAAATCTATATACAACCAAACTTAGCGTCGTTAGCTTCGTCTAAACTCCGCCCTCTCGGACTAGATACTATAATTAAATAATATACTTTGTCAATAGTGCAATATTAACTAATCGTATAACAAAGTAAATAAACACCTTGCAAAAATAATTAATGGGCTCTTGAGAGGGAAGTTTTTTTCCCCTAGCGCCAAAATAGATCATCGGATAGAATGTGTGACTATTGTTTAACTATGTATGGAGATTGGCACGCATGCCGACATTCAACCAACTCGTCAGGAAAGGACGGACAGACAAGGTACAACGCCGTAAGTCTCCCGCCCTACAGCAGTGCCCTCAGCGCCGTGGCGTATGCCTCCAGGTCAAAACAAAGACCCCTAAGAAGCCTAACTCAGCGTTGAGAAAGGTAGCTTGGGTTCGTCTTTCCAATGGTCAGGAGATCATCGCTTACATCCCCGGCGAAGGGCATAACCTACAGGAACACAGTATCGTACTGGTTCGCGGCGGCAGGGTCAAAGACCTTCCCGGCGTTCGTTACCACATTGTCCGCGGAGCGCTCGACTGCGCAGCGGTCAAAGACAGAAAGAAATCGCGCTCAAAATACGGCGCTAAAAAAGCGAAGTAATACCAGGAAGTTGCTTTAAATCAACCTCCTTGCTCAGGACCGGATGAGGATAAAAATCCTCGTCGCTGTCCAGGGCAGGCCGCTTAAGATCAGCAGCCGGGTGAAGAACGGAAGGAAAAATCGATGTCAAGAAGAAGACGCGCCGTCAAACGGCAAACCGCTCCAGATCCTATTTACTCGAGCGTAATCCTCGCTAAATTCATCAACAAAGTGATGATGGGCGGCAAAAAATCAACTGCTCGGAAGATCGTATACACTGCACTTGAGCAATTTGCTGCAAAAATCAAAACTGAAACTCCCCTCCAGGCCTTTGAACAGGCTCTCGAGAACGCCAAGCCCTCTCTAGAGGTCAAAACTCGCCGTATCGGCGGCGCGAACTACCAAGTTCCCGTCGAGATTCCTGGCGACCGTAGGGCTGCGATGGCGATGCAGTGGATCATTACTCATTCTCGATCCAAGCCGGGTCGCGCTATGGCTGATGCACTCTCTTCTGAACTCGCCGATTGCTACAACAATCAAGGCACGACGATCAAGAAGAAAGACGATACGCACCGTATGGCGGAAGCAAACAAAGCCTTCGCTAGTTACAAATGGTAGGGATTTGAATGGGCAAAAGGGCCGACACTGACGAATTGAAGAATGTCCGCAACGTGGGGATCATGGCCCACATCGATGCGGGTAAGACGACTACGACCGAACGGATCTTGTTCTACTCAGGCCGCGTACACCGTATTGGTGAAGTGCATGAGGGAGCTGCTACCATGGACTTCATGGAGCAGGAAAGAGAACGGGGCATCACGATCACTTCTGCTGCGACGACCGTCTACTGGCATGGATGTAAGATCAACATCATCGATACCCCCGGTCACGTAGACTTCACGATTGAAGTGGAGCGCTCACTCCGCGTGCTCGATGGCGCTGTCGCCGTCTTTTGCGCCGTTGCCGGTGTTCAACCCCAATCAGAAACTGTCTGGCGCCAAGCGGAGCGCTATGGAGTGCCACGCGTTGTCTTCGTCAACAAGATGGACCGAACAGGCGCTGACTTCTTCAAGGCTGTGGATTCCATGAAGGAAAAGCTCCACGCAAATGCATTCCCCGTTCACTGCCCCATTGGCGCAGAAGCTGGATTCAAGGGAATGGTCGACCTCATCGCCATGAAAGCCTACCTCTTCCACGATGAAACGATGGGAGC
>CAYHED010000164.1:0-3242 GCA_964355615.1 uncultured bacterium | reverse complement strand
GGCCGGCTCGGAACGAAACTTTTTCTGTGTTGGCTGGTCGGGAGCACGCCATCGAATCGCCAGAATCACCGGAAAATCATCTTGGCTCGCACGCCTTGGGCTAACACAGAGGGTGAACGGAACAGATCGTGCGGCACCCGTTTTCGAGCAGCGATTGGAGTTTCTGCGCAAGCTGGGCTGGAGCGGTAACGATCCAGGGTGGAGTTTTAAAACCCCCTCCTTGGAGCAATTCAAAAACAAACGGCTCGCCAAAAAACCGTACCTTCATCTTTCAGTGAACGCGGCCAGCACTCCTCTGAATGAGTGGCCACTAGACGACTGGGCGGAGGTTCTTCAACAAATCTGGAAAAAAGAACCCAATCTTGAGGTTTTGGCCACGGGCGCTGGTTCAGAGCGGGAGCGGGCGCGGCTATCCGACTTAGCGGCACTCGTTCGGGACGATCGTTTCAAGGCCATATTGGAACGGGTTCCCATCGATTTTCTCGCCTCAGTGCTGCAGGAGGCCGAGCTACACCTAGGCCTCGACTCGGGGGTCCTCCATTTGGCGATGGCCCTGGGAAAGCCAACTGTGGCAATTTTTAGGGATTCTGTCGGTCGCCCGGGTTGGGCGCCCCGAGGAAGCAAACATCGAGTACTTCTGCGCGATTGCGCCTGCAACCAAACGGGCAACATCTCCTGTGAAGGGGGAAGAGCCCTTTGCCTTTCAAAAATTACTCCGCAAGAGGTCGCTGAATCGACGCTGGCACTACTTTCCCGTTCCCATCAAAGTTAAGGCTGTGACCCTTCCTGACTACTTCTCGGAGCTGAAACCTTTTCAGCGACACTTTGCGGAAGGGCACCCAATTCTTTGCTACCATAAAATTTCTCTGCCCCCTTCCAAGGCGAGGATTAAAGGTCTTTATCTCAGCCCCCAACTTTTTTCACAGCAAATGCAGGAAATATCTCAAGCGGGTTTTTCGGCTATGCCGCCCGCCGCTTCACACTCCAATCAATCCGCTCCTATCACAATTACCTTCGATGATGGGTTCCTGAGCAACTTAACCGCGGCCGTTCCGTGCCTAAAAAATGCAGGAGTTCGTGCGATCAACTATCTCGTGGCCGACAGGATTGGGCAAACCAGCGATTGGGAGGCTCAAGAAGGAGGAGAAGCGGATCCGCTGATGAACGAATCACAGATCCGGGAGTGGCTTGCCGCGGGACACTGGATCGGGGCCCACACCTGTACCCATCCGCGCTTGTCTCGCCTTTCCCGGAAGGAGGCCAAGGAGGAAATCTTTAGCGGCAAAAAAAAGTTGGAGGATCGTTTCGGGGTTCCCATAGAACACTTTGCCTATCCTTACGGGGATTATAATGAAACGACGGTGGAGCTGGTGCGAGAAGCTGGATTCCAAACAGCCTGTACGATGCATCGTGGTATGAATCGCTCGGATACTTCCCCGTTTGAGCTGAAGCGATGGACCGCGAGATACCCCAGCCGGACTTTTCGTAATTTTCTTCGTCGATTCTTTTAAGACGTCACCTTTTTGCGAACTGTTTGACCCATCCGCTCCCCCTGTCGAAACGCAGTGGCGTTGAGTGATAGCAAGACGGGCGACTCATGCTCATAGCTTAGTACCCCCAGAGTTCCTGTCTGGATGACAAAATGGCGCCCATCCTCCGCGGGTAACTCCAGCCAGCGAGCGATCAAAACGCGCAAGACATGGCTGTGTGCGAAAAGAAGACAATCTCCCGCCGCCGCTCTCACGCGGCGAAGGATACGGTCGCAACGGTCAGCCACTTGAGCACTACTTTCTCCCCCGGGAGTTTGCCCTCGAAAGACGGTCCACTTGGGGTCGGCAGCCCGGATCTCTTGGGTGGTTTGACCCTCATACTGGCCGTAGTTCCACTCGCTTAAATCAGGATCAATCTCGACTCGCCCTCCCCATCCAGCCAACTCTGCTGTTCGGAGAGCACGAGCTCGGGGGCTACTGAGGGCTAAATGAAAGGTCCAATGACTGAGGCACTCTTTCAAAGACTTTGCCTCCCTCTCTCCACCAAGGGTCAAAGGAAGATCGGTGAAGGAGGTGTGTCGACCGTTCCGGCTCCACTCCGTTTCACCGTGACGAACAAGAACCACTTGTGGGCCCGACGATCGCATAGCCAAGAATCAAGCAGACACATGATCCGCGTCGAGCTTTAGGCTAGCTTGCGAATCGGACGATACAGACTGAAAAAAAATTGAGTGAAATACGAAGGATTAAGGGTTAAAAAGAATTAAGTTTATGGCTGCCCGTTCATCCCTTCGGCTCGTAATGCCTGTTCACAACGAGATCCTTCTTGTGGATGAAGTTTGTCAGGCGGTCGAAAAAGCCGTCCGCAAAATGCCAGAGTTGAGGGTGACGATTGTGGACGACGGATCAAATGACGGAACGGGCAAATCTTTCCAAAAAAATTTGAAAAAAGTCAAAAACACAAAGGTAATACTACTCGGCACGAATGGGGGGAAGGGACGTGCAGTTCGGGAGGGGTTCCGCGATGCGACGGAAGAAAAACTTATCTTTATGGATGGGGATATGGCCTATTCGATGGATCATCTTGAGCCGATGAAAGTATCACTGACCAAATACGATGTCGTCATTGGATCTCGATCTATGGTTCCACAGGCACAAGGCGGACTTCCCGCACGGCGCGCTTTCTTGGGATGGGGCTTCAATCGGCTGGCCTGCTCTCTTTTAGGTATCGACTTCCCCGATACCCAGGCCGGCTTAAAAGGATTTACCCAAAAAGCCGCCAAGGCTCTTTTTGCCAAGCAAAGGCTGAACGATTTTGCCTTTGATGTGGAGCTACTCTATCTCTGCCGGAAGCTAGGGCTGTCAGTAGGCCAGATCCCCGCGCAAGTGACCTCCCAACACACCTACAAAACTTCACGGGTGAAATTAATTTTTGATTCTCTGAAGTGCTTTCAAGAGATTTTGCTGATTCGCTGGTGGTCGTGGACAGGCGCTTATCGTATTAGAAAATGAACTCGATCCTTCTGACTTGGGATATTGAGGAGTACGACGTACCCGCAGATTTCGGAGCGACCCCCCTTTTCGATCAAGGGCTGCAAAGAGGCATAGAAATCTGGCAGGAGTGGCTGGATATATCTGAAGGGTGGAATTTTCCGAGCACGGCTTTTTGCACGGCACGCCTTGCTCAGGCTGCGCCCAGCCTATAGCGCGAGACGGCAAGCCGAGGCCATGAAATCGTGTCACACGGATAGA
>CAYHED010000163.1:0-3252 GCA_964355615.1 uncultured bacterium | reverse complement strand
CTTTGACCCTTTTAGCGACCTGACCAATTGGGCCCAAAACTTCATTAATAGCAGTAGCCCCATTTACACCAACGCCTCTGCGAGCGCAGTTCAGACATTTTTAAACATCACGGGGGCGGTCGATACGTCGTTTAGTAAAATTCAGACCGATATACAAGCCTATC
Source organism: uncultured bacterium (assembly GCA_964355615.1). Classification (GTDB taxonomy): domain Bacteria; phylum Chlamydiota; class Chlamydiia; order Chlamydiales; family SM23-39; genus CAIVVG01. The sequence goes on along the minus strand of CAYHED010000163.1, from coordinate 3,088 downwards.
TGGCGGCTGAAACAGCCGCCATCGCCGAAATCGAAACTATGATGCGCCTGCGCGCGCCACCGAATGCCGCGCAAGCAAGACAATTTGAAACCTATTTAAATAACATGATTGCCACTTACGGCAAGAGCGCCGTGGCGTCTCGCTACGGCATTTCGGTGGCCACTTTGAACACGGTCCTCCAGGAACTCCCCGTTGCCGGCAGCTACGGCTCCTCCAATGCTCTCTTCACCGCTGCGTTAGCTGAAATCGCCGAGTTGGAAAACAATCACGGTTCCCTCTCCGCCCTAAAAGCGTGGGCGCAATCGGTCAACTTGAGCAACTATCCGGGGCTCTCCGCTGCCGACTTGGCCGAATTTCAAAAACTCTTGAACTTACCTTAAGGGGAATTTACGGATCCACTCAAGAAAGCGATTGCTTCTGAAACGGAGAGCTTTGAAAAAGCCTATGTGTGGCTGAGCGACCACATGCCTCCAAAATTTTTCAAGGAGATCGATGAGGCCACAAGGGTAATTATTGCGCGCAACCTCCTGAGTTTTCCCCTACAAAATCACTTCATCGCGATCCAATTTCCCGACAAAATCATCGTCCTTTGCAACGATGGCCCTGACGCCGATCTCAAGGTACTGAAGCAGTACACCCACATTGCGATCCGCTACTACCGCGCCTTTGTCTCCAATGCCTCTCCCCCAGAAGGAACAGGGCCTCTGCGCATTGCTCTGATCCACTCTCATGAAGAAAAAGGGACGGCCACCCGATTTCTTAATGCGATGCCACCCGAACGGCTGCAACTGGCTCTGGCTCTGGCCGAGCAAGCAAAAACCGAAGATGAGTGTCAGTACTCTGTGCGCAAGAATGAAGATTGGAAAAAAACAGGCGCCCCCTCTTTGCAGCTTATTTTAGCGTGGAAAAATGTCCCTAAAGCGGGCTTCCTCTACCGCCTCTCCAAAATTATTTACCACCACCGTTTAAGCCTTCAGAAAATGGTCGCTACTTACACCCACGAAAATGTGCTGGTCCTTTCGCTCGGTCTCCACGGCGTCGACGGAAAGGCTGCGTGGGAAGAGGCCGATATCGACGATTTTCTAAGAGAGCTTGTATTAGCGAAATACTTCCGAGTGACCGATACTATTGAAGCAACTTTTACGATTCCCCGCCTCCTGACCGGCAACGAGGCTCACCTGGTACGCACCTTTGTGAGCTTTGTCCATCAAGGACTCGTCTACACCGACCCGAATCTCTACTCCCACGATAACGTGGTAGAGGCCCTTTGTCGCCACCCCGAACTCACCGTCCAACTGTGCCAGGCCTTCCAAGCGAAATTCGATCCGAAAAACCACTCCTTGCGCCGCTACGAAAAAATCAAAGAAGAGTGGCTTAAGCTCTTGGGCAAACTCGATACGGGCCAAGCGATCAATGACGCTAGACGTAAAAATATCTTTAAACAAACCCTCTCCTTCATCGACCACACCCTGAAAACCAATTTTTACGAGCCCAATAAAAGCGCGTTTGCCTTCCGCTTAGACCCCCACTACTTGGATAAAGAAAAATTCTCTGAGATGCCCTATGGAATCTTTTTTATCCGAGGGATGTATTTTATCGGCTTTAACATCCGCTTCAAAGATTTGGCGCGCGGCGGCGTCCGGACGGTGATCCCCGATCGGATGGAGACCTTTTTGACTGAGAGAAACACGATTTTCTCCGAAGCCTATAACCTCGCTTTGACGCAGCAAAAGAAAAACAAAGACATCCCCGAGGGGGGGGCTAAAACAGCGATCTTGCTCGAGCCTTTTGAGGTCTTTGCCAAAGAAGAGACCATTTATCGAGAAGAGATGGAAGCCGAAGGGATCGACCCGGCCGTGTTGGAAGAGCAGCTCAAAATCTATACCAAAGACCAAAAACAGGCCTACCTCTTTTCCTCTCAGAGGAGTTTTATTGAAAGCCTCATGACCCTCGTCAACTGCCACGAGAGCGGCTCCCTCCTCGCCAAAGAGATCGTCGACTACTGGAAACGGCCCGAATATATCTACCTCGGCCCCGATGAAAACATGTTCAACGACATGCTCATCTGGATTTCGAATTATGCCGTTGCTAAAGGTTATAAGCCCGGCCGCTCCTTTATTTCCGGCAGACCCGGCGGCGGCATCAACCACAAAGAAGTCGGCGTCACATCCTACGGCGTGAACGTCTACATGGAAGAGACCCTCCGCTTTTTAGGAATAGACCCCAAAACGACCCCCTTCACCGTCAAAATCTCCGGAGGACCCGACGGCGACGTCGCCGGCAACCAAATCCTCAACCTCTATAAGTACTACCCCAAAACAGCCAAACTCCTCGCTCTGACCGATGTCTCTGGCACAATTTTCGACCCAGCAGGGCTGGATTTGAAGGAAATGGCAGAGCTCTTTCACAAAGCCCTCCCCATCCGCAATTACCCTCCAGAAAAACTCTCTGAAGGGGGATTCTTGCTCGATTTGAAGACCAAACGAGAAGAGAGCGCCTACGCCACACAAACCCTCTGCTGGCGCAAAAAAGACGGAAAACTGATCCAAGATTGGCTCTCCGGCAATGAGATGAACCACCTCTACCGCAGCAACGTCCACCAAGTCGTCACCGACGTCTTCATCCCCTGCGGCGGCAGACCCCGCACCCTCAATGACGAGAACTACATCAGTTATTTGATCGGAGAGAAGCCCTCCTCCAAAGCCATTGTCGAAGGGGCCAACCTCTATTTGACCCCAGGAGCAAGACGCGCACTAGAAAAATTGGGAGTCCTCATCATCAAAGATAGCTCCTGCAACAAAGGAGGCGTTATTTGCTCATCTTTTGAAGTTCTCGCAAGTCTCTGCATGAGCGAAGAGCAGTTTGCCAAGGAGAAAGCCACCTACGTCAAAGAAGTGCTTGAGATCATCCGCAAAGCCGCCCTAAATGAGGCGAAACTGTTATTAGACACCCATAAAAATACAGGCGCCTTCCTCACCGACATTTCGGAAAAGATCTCAGAGAAAATCAACCTCTTCAAATACCAGCCCCTCGAGTACTTTGAGACAATCGATCTCCCCAAAGACCCCGATCACCCCCTGATTCAATG
>CAYHED010000162.1:0-3280 GCA_964355615.1 uncultured bacterium | reverse complement strand
CTTCGCGGAGCCAGGCAGCCAGCTCGAGTTGGGGCATTTGCAAAATAGACAATGCCTGGCTTAAAGCCAAGGTCATATTGAGCCGTCTTTCCTGAGCGGTGCGAAGGTCCACAAAAAATCTCCCCTTAAACTGGATTTTGTCTATTTATCGGCGCCGAGCAATGGACAAAGGCCAGTTAAATTGCCCATACCATAGCGAGAATAATCCCAACAACGTTAAGATAGATCTTTTACGAGGAAAAAAAATGGGACAACGAGCAGGTGTCTTTTGCCACAATGGGTTAGGAGATGGAATTAACTGCCTTACGCTATCCAATAATCTCCATCTGAACGGTTGGAAGGTCGATACTTACCAAAATACCATCCCTTCGATGCAAAACTGGTTCCCCCACCTTCCTGTACAGCCCTATCCGGCATTGGAGGAGCTTCCGCGCATTTTAGCAGCCTACGAATGGTTCTTTGTCGTCCAGAATGATACAGACCCTTTTGTCACCACACTGATCCAGGAAGGGAAAAGGAGATTCCCTGAGCGGCTGAAAGTCATTTATCTCTACCCGTCTAAGAACATCGTCAACGAACCCTATTACTCCGATTGCCTAGTCAACCCCAGCCTGCCGGTGTCTGAGAACCTACGGTTGCTCTGCGACCAAGTGCTCCACCTCCCCAAAACGACCAAGAGCAATGGGTTCATCCTTCCCGCCGGACTCCTTCCCCGCAAATTTCTTGAGAGGGTCGTCATCCACCCCACAGCAGCCCGGTCAACCCGCAGCTGGACCAAGGAAAAGTTCATCAAACTAGCGCAACGCCTCCAAGCGGAAGGGTACAATCCCGTCTTCATTCCCGGCCCCAAAGAGATCGCCGAATGGAAAGACACCGGGATCGAGGTGCAAGATTTCGAAAATCTGGATCTTTTGGCCCGCTACCTCTGCGAGTCGGGCTATTTGGTGGGCAATGATTCTGGCCCCGGACACCTCGCCTCTGCCCTCGGAGTCCCCACCCTCACGCTCAGTCGCAGAAAAACCCTCGCCGACCTATGGGCACCGAGTTTCCAAAGGGGGATCGTCGTGACACCCTACTCTTGGATCCCCAACATCCGAGGGCTCCGATTCCGAGACAAGTACTGGAAGCAGTGCATCTCCGTAGGACGAGTGGAGCGCGCCTTTAAACAGCTCGTCCGCGGCGGCATGTAAAGCCGCTTTACATGCTCGGTTGCTGTTGTGGCAGCCTCTGAGCCTGTTGACGGAGAGTCTCGATTTGTTCATGAAGCTCTAGAGGATACTGTTGTCTACGTGAATAGAGTTGCTCAATGCGGGTTCTTAGACGCTCAATGCCCCTTTGCTGGAAGATCCTTCGCAAAGCAAAAGAATCGGATAGTCTTGGGCGGTATCAGGCGGGCTAAAATAGTAGACGAGCGGTGATGAACTCCCTTCTCGGTCCAGAGCGAAACGAATATAGGGTGGAATATTATAAGATTCGACCGCATTTGCTTGAGAAAACTGAAGAAAACCAAATAAAACAACAACTATCCACTTCATTTCTCAAGTTCTCCTGAAAAAATCCCCAAATTATGCGCATATTGCCATTTCTCATCCGACAGCCCAAACTCTAAATTAAAATTCCCGGAGTTGGCATAGAGATTTTTAGACCATACTGCCATCTGTTCTGGCATGACAATTCGAGCAAGTGTGAGATGTGGGCGATAGTTATTGCCGATGGCATTGAGCGGCTCTAAATTGAAATGCTTTAGAGCTTCGAGCGCAGCATAATGAACCCTCATGGTGGGAGAATTCTCATCTCCTCTTTTTACGGATAATTCTACCCAAGTTGTCCCTTCGTAAGGCCCTACACCGTCTATGAAAGACACGCCAGTGAATGGAGGCTCAAAAGGCTGAAATTGTTCCTCGTTCATTTTATCACACATGTATGCCCAGATTTCGTTTGCGACATCGGGTGAATCGCAATCGAATTGGACTACCGTAATATGAGGGGAAGAGGAACCGTCCACAGCAAGTAAGTAGCTTGGCTGATAATCACTATAGATGGCTTGGGACGCCTCAACATATTTCGTTGCTTGATCGGCTGGTGGTGTGAGAACTATTGTATAAGGCATTTTATTCCTATGACTTAGTCTGTTGGAGCCCCTTACAGAGGCTCCAAATTTAATCAGAAACGATTGCGATAGAGATTCAACCGGGAGTGATTCAAGAGTCGGAAGATGGCAAGGAGGCGCGCTGAATTTGAGCCAGGCTTTGCCGGCGCCGAAACAGCTCAACTTGAATAAGTTGAGTGATGGTGCGACCGGTATGTCGCGACACTAGAGGGGGAAAGTCCCTTACTGGCTCTAGTAGGGAGAACCGTTAGAGAAGGCAAGGGTGTCCACCGTGAGGTGGAATCTGAAGAAAGCCGTATACAAAATGCTGGCCTGACGAACAGGAAGCGCATATGAGGCAGTGACTCTTGGATAAGGATGCCATTGAATCCGAAGTCCAATACTTACTCAGAAGAGTCCATGTAGATGCGACAGGCAAGCAGGAAAGTGTAACGAATTACCCGGTGAGAGCTGTATTCACGCCTGACTACTACCCGACAAAAGAGGGGAACGGCAGAGCTAGCGGTGTCTCGGAGAGGTGACGTGAACGGTACAGCAGTCAGCAGACGGCATAGTAACTCGTCGGGAGACGATGAAGGCCCGAACATGAGAACGAAGGAGAGAGTCTAGACCTCTATGGCAACGTAGATCGCAGAAATGGAAAAGGCCAAAACCAAGGAATCAAGACGGAATCTTGTACCCCCTAGGAACGGTGCGATAGTTGGCGAGACGGAAAAGAAAATCGACCCTACCTAGCAGAGAAAAAGAGCTGTTGATGCGGTGCATACAACAACAGTGATATCACGGCTAGGTCACAGTGATCATGAACCGCCGTATACGGTTCCCGTACGTACGGTGGTGTGAGAGGACGGGAGCTGAAAGGCTCCCTCCTACTCGATCAGGCGGGATCAAATTCAGTGGCTGCCCGACGACGCCAGAACCGGTTCTTGAGTCACGAGCGGTATACAATCGGACCTTCCGTCGCCACTTACAAAAAAATTCTTGACTCATTCCCTTCATATCTTTTATACTGGCCTTATGCCATTCATCGGCACCGAGCGCCTCTGGATATTTGACCTGCAGTAGAGGGAATTTTATGCAGGTGGGTTTTTCCACCCACCTAAATGAAATTCCCTCGCTGCGGGGCAAATAGCCCAGGCGATCGGTGGCGAGAAATGGCATAAGTCCAGT
>CAYHED010000161.1:0-3419 GCA_964355615.1 uncultured bacterium | reverse complement strand
GCAACGGCTTAATTTACAGCTAGAAGCGATCACGCCGCCGGGCCACATCTATGTCCGGTATGTCGATCCTGTCACTCAAAAAGAGACCAATATCGAGACGACGGCTAGAGGGATCGATATCCCGTCTAAAATGTATCTGAATCTGGAGACCAAAAAGCTCCAAAAGAGAACTCTCAAAGAGGTAATCGGGTGGGCGTTCATGAACCAAGCTGCGATGTGCTGGCACCATGAAGATTCGGCCACCGCGGTGACTTTGTATGAACGGGCGCGTCCGTATCTCGGCGATGACTACTTACTGAATATGTTTTTGGGACTCAATTACCTCTTCGTCGGCAAGCTCGATGAGGGGAAAGCCCTATTGAAAAAGGTGAAGGATTTTGAGCCGGATCACCAGATCGGCAAGGATACAGTGGCCGAGGACTATTTGAGCGGCAAGACCGATGTAAAGGCGCTCCAAGCGGTCTTTTCGGAGGTCAATGAGAAGAGGGAGTCTATTTTAGAAAAACAGAAAAAACTTCAGGAAGTCGTCACAAAATGGCCCCAATTTAGGCAGGGGGTATTCCACCTGGCGACCACCTGGTTGCAGCTCGGACGAAAAAAAGAGGCGATTCCCCTTCTAGAACAATATGTGGCCCTGGCTCCTGAGGATGCGACAGCCAATTATTATCTGGCAGCCATCTATCATGAAAGGCGCCACTTCAATCAGGCCTGGAAATATTTGCGTCTCTCTGAGAAACTGGTGCATGCAAAGGGACACGACCCTCAAGCTCTCAAGGAACTCCGGCGAGAACTAGAGGCCGCTAGCCCCGAATAAAAGGAATTTATGATCGTACCACTTCTCCTCGTTGCAGCCGCCTTGCAGTCGGAAATGAACCCCCAAGAGAGAAAAAAAACAGGGGTTTACAAGCTCAATTCCAAAGAACAGGGGGCTCTCCAGAGCTGGATCGAAACCAATTATACCGCTAAAACAGGCACCTCCAAAAAAGAGGCTCCCCCCAAAAGCCTGCTAGAGGAAAATTTATACAGCGGGAGCTATATCCGCCTCAAAGACGGCTCCACCTGGGAAATCCACCCCGATGACACCCCCATTACCCAATCTTGGATCACGCCGGTCGATATTAGCTTCACCCCAAGCAATGACCCGGCCTACCCTTACGCCCTCACCAACACCCTCACCCAGTCCTCCGTCCGGGCAAAAAGGGTAGATAAAATCCCTTCTCAAAACGAGGGGTTGAAAGAAAGGGCCCCCTTGAAGTAGAATGGGGGACCATTAGGAGAATTTTTATGCCAAGAACTTGCGCTGTTACTGGACGGAGATCAACCTCCGGCCGAAGCTATGCCCTTCGCGGGATCGCGAAAAAGAAAAAAGGGATCGGTTTGAAGATCACCGGCTGTACAAACCGCCGCTTCCGTCCCAATTTACAAGAAAAACGACTCTGGATCCCCGAGGAAAAACGGTTTGTCACAATCCGCCTCTCTACAGCGGCCCTCCGCACCGTAGATAAAAAAGGGATCTCTCCGATCGTGCGCCAAATGCGCCGCGAAGGAAAAAGAGTATAACTCTTTTTTGAATTTCGGTTAGAATGAGGGGCATGAAACGTGCCCCTCCCCGCTTTGTTTGGTTCCTCTTTCCTCTTGCTGGTTTTTGCGTCTGGTTCGTGATCCAGTCGACTTCCCCCCATATACCCACCCCAAACGACCCTATTCGTCTCTACTCCAACCAGTGCCAACAGGACCTGAGACTCACCCTCCTCGAGGCCATTCACAGGGCCAAATCCTCCATCCATTTAGTCATGTTTGGCCTCAGTGACTCCTCGATCCTGAGTGCATTGGCTCAAAAAACAAGACAAAACGTGCCCCTCACCGTCTACTACGACCCCAAGGGATCTCCTAGGGTAGAAAAAATCTTAAAAAGTGGGGAGATCCACCCTGTGATCACCTCCGCTCTGATGCACCAAAAGATCCTGATCTTGGACGATGAGACGGTCTTCATCGGCTCGGCCAATATGACCTCCGCTTCACTGAGGATGCATGATAACCTGGTCGTCGGTTTAAGAAACAAGAGGGTGGCTCAGTTTCTCAAGGAGCACGCCCCGCACGCCTCCGGCCATCTGCGAACGCTTATCGGAGGGCAAGAGGTGGACCTTTGGCTCCTTCCCGATCCCCGAGGGCATGCGTTGGGAGAGATCCGTAATCTCATCAAGTCCGCGCAACAATCGCTCCACATCGCCCTCTTTACCTTCACCCACCAGCCCCTTTTAGAAGAGGTCATCGCTGCCCACAAACGAGGAGTGGATGTTCAAGTGGTGATCGACATGCACTCGGGGCTGGGGGCGAGCGCAAGTACGATCGATCAGCTGAAAAAAGCGAGCGTCCCTATCTTTTTAAGCCAGGGGGTCCAGCTCTTGCACCACAAGTTTCTCTGTATCGATGAGCGGGTATTGCTCACCGGCTCTGCCAACTGGACAAAGGCCGCTTTTTATAAAAACAGCGACTGTATTTTAGTCTTGCGCGGGATGAATCCCGACCAGAAGGCATTTATGACCAAATTATGGAATCGGATTTTGACCGGATCGAAAAAATGATTGCTCCAACTCTCCCCAATCGAGTACGATGAGGTTATGAGTCTGTTTGCTATTTCTTTTTCCCTTTTCTTGCTGATGGACCCCATCGGGAACATCCCCTTCTATATCAGCTTCCTCAAGGGGGTCGAGCCCCGTAGACAAAAAGTGGTGATTGTCCGAGAACTCCTCATCGCCTTGGGAGTCATTATTTTATTTAGCTTCCTCGGCAATGGACTCATGGACTTTTTACACGTGAGCTCCGATACGATACAGATCGCGGGCGGAATCATCCTTTTTCTCATCTGCTTGAAGATGATCTTCCCCTCCCCTACCCCTCCTCACCATGAGGAGACTGCCCATTTTACAGAGCCGTTCATCGTCCCCCTCGCGGTCCCTCTGGTTGCAGGCCCCTCTGTACTGGCTGCCGTCATGATCTACACGCGCCAGGAGACCGACCAGCTCATCATGGTGGGCGCCATTTTGCTCGCTTGGAGCGCTTCCTTGGTGATCTTGCTCGCATCCTCCTACCTCAAAACCCTTCTCGGCTCGCGTGGCATTTTGGCCATGGAGCGACTGATGGGACTCATCTTGACCCTGATCGCAGTGCAGATGTTTTTAAGCGGTGTCAGCTCCTTCATCAAACATGTCAATGCATAAACTTATCCTCTCTTACGATGGAACCAACTATTTCGGTTGGCAAGCGACCCGCACAGGTCCTTCCATCCAAGAGACCTTGGCGCGGGCTTTATCGAGGCTCACCCAAGAAAAGGTGACTCCTGAGGCAGCCAGCCGGACCGATCGGGGCGTCCACGCAGAGGGGCAAACAGTCCACTTCCAAACAACCAAATCGGTCAC
>CAYHED010000160.1:0-3467 GCA_964355615.1 uncultured bacterium | reverse complement strand
CATACGGCAATCCGAGTGAGAGTGTCAAGAGTTTCTCTTCCGCGCTGAGGCCAATCCGAGCGCCGCCAGTGCCTTGGCCCAGTAAATTGGCCCGCATGATATAAGAGAAAAACTCTTCCCGTTTTTTTTCAGGACAAGGACAAATAGGGGCTTGCATGGAGACACCCGGCAAGAGATCGGTAAATTCTATGCGAGCCTGACCCAGAGTCAATAAAAAGGTCTTTTTTTCGCTCGCCGAAGGACGCGGCAAAGCGAGCTCCTCGCACAAAACTTGCAACAATTCCTGAACCATCGGGACCCACCCTCGGCTCCATTATTCCAGCTTATAGAGAAATTTCTCAAGAGAAAAAAATATGGGAGGAGCAGAGTGTTGAGCGCAGAGACGCAAGAAGCCGCAAAGACGCCAGAGTGATTGTGCTAATCCTTGACTCACAAGCAAGGCAACAGGATAAGCAGGATCGGCGCAGAATGCACAAGATGCAGGGAAACCTCGCACCTCAAAATAAAAAGGGGCGCCTCGCGCGCAACTGCTCATAAACCTGAGGCAAATATCACCAGTCTGACCTAGTTCTCAGATCTTCCTGTATACACTCCTCTCGCTCTTCGCTTCGCTCGGCGAGCTACCGCCTTCCACTCCTTTCGCTTCGCTTCAGTCACTCCAGTTGGTCTTGAAAAAAGACCTTAAGCTATTTTAGGATCAAAAAAAAAATTTCATTTGAACGTCGTTTGTAGTAAACTCTTTACCTTATGCTAAATCAAAATGAACTCATCCAACGACTTGTTGAAGAAAACCGATGGCTTAAAGAGCGTCTTGACATTGCCCTCAACGCCATTGCAAAACTACAAGAAGAAAATCAGAGCCTAAAAGATGAGATAGCAAGGCTAAAAGGACAGAAACCTCGCCCAAAAATCCCTCCAAGTACTTTAGAGGGGGCGAAGAGCAAAGATAAGCAAAATGATAAAAATAAGCTTTCTAGGGGGAAACATCTTCGGCGTAAAAAAACTGCGCATCTAGAAATTCACGCTAGAAATCGCATTAAACCAGAGTCGATTCCTGTAGGAGCTACCTTTAAGGGGTGTCAGAAATTCACTGTCCAAGACATCATTCTTCAACCTTATAATACTGTGTATGAACTCGAAAGATGGCAATTATCCGATGGCACATATGTAGCTGGCAAGTTACCAAAAAACATCCAGGGACATTACGGCCCTCAACTGGTCTGTTATATTTTACACCAATACTACGGCTGCCGCATTACAGAACCGTTATTGTTTGCTCAGCTCAAGGAGATCGGCGTTTTGATCTCTGAAGGACAACTGAGCAATATTTTGATTCAAGCCAAAGAAGCCTTTCACCAGGAAAAGAATGAGCTGTTAGCAGCTGGAATTATAGCGACTGGACAAATCAAAGTCGATGACACAGGAGCTCGGCATCAAGGACACAATGGTTACTCAACCATCATAGGGAATGAATATTTTACATACATTGTCTCGACGGATAGTAAAAGTCGTGTCAATTTTCTTCAGGTTCTGCACGGAGGGAATCCACGATATCTCATCAATGAAAATACTGCAGACTACATAGAAAGTATCAAGTCCTCCCATTGGCTGGGAGGCTGTCTTTTATCTCACGCTAAAGACCGATCTATGAGCCAAACAGAATGGGAAGCATTTTTATTAGAAATCAACATAAGATCAGATGGCGATATTAGACTGGCAACAGAGGCTGCTCTATTTGCTAGCCTCATTGCAAATGGCGTCCCAAAAAATCTTGGAGTGCATGGAGATGATGCTGGCCAGTTTAATGTTTTTGTTCGATCTCTTTGTTGGATCCATGAGGAGAGGCATTATCGAAAACTCATTTCGCCAGATGAAACAACCCGTCAAGCCATTGAACAAGTCCGTGGAGAGATTTGGGATTTGTATAAAGGGCTGCAGGAGTACCAGATTACCCCATCTGATAATTTGAAAATAAAACTAGACACTGGCTTCGATGATCTGTTTTTGAAAAAGAAAACTACTAGCCCTACTTTGAACCATCGATTAGCAAAAACCTATGCAAAAAAAGCAGAGCTTCTCAGGATTTTGGAACGACCAGAAACTCCTCTTCATAACAATGGGACAGAAACAGATGCAAGAGAGATGGTCGTGAAACGAAAAATATCTGGAGGGACTCGCAGTGAGAAGGGGTTACAATGTCGAGATACTTTTATAAGCTTAAAAAAGACCTGCACTAAGCTAGGGATCACTTTTTTGAACTATTTGGAGGATAGGGTGAACGGATTGTTTAAAATCCCCAGATTGGCGAATGTGATTTTTACCTGCTCGGCAAGACAGCCTACCGGACCATAACAAGACCAACTGGAGTGACTGAAGCGAAGCGAAAGGAGTGGAAGGCGGTAGCTCGCCGAGCGAAGCGAAGAGCGAGAGGAGTGTATACAGGAAGATCTGAGAACTAGGTTAGACTGGTGATATTTGCCTCAGGTTTATGAGCAGTTGCCCTCGCGCCGTTATCCTGTGTTGTAAGGTGGTTGCGAAAATTATACCGATTTGTCAGTGAACGACGAAAAACTCGGCCGTAAATGACCGAGTTTTTCGTCGTCCACTGATAAATCGGGCTTTCTTAAGAAAAGATGAGTTTTTGGGCTCTCTTCACTGCGCGGGGGGATTCCTGTGTCTGGCGTTTGCGCTGGTCGACCTCTTGCTGGGCTGAGCGGACGAGCTCTAGTTCTTCAGGGTCTAAGTGGTCTGGGAGCTCGGGGTTATGGAGAAACTGAACGGGGTCAATCCCCATCGATTTACAGAGGTTGGATGCTTGCTCTTCGAGCGCTTTTTTCAGGTCGGTGAGGATCTGTTGAGCGGCTTGTTTCTCTTCTCCGGTACCTGTCTGGACCTTCTCCTTGATCTGATCGAAAAACTCCAGGGAAGTCGCCATCAGGGCCTCTACCTGTTCGGGAGAGACTTTTTTCGGGTCTTGTGGCAGTTCTTTAATTTGTTTAAATAAGTCCATATAGTTCCTTTTTATTATGATGGTGCTATGACGGGGAAAAACTGCTGCAGTTGGCTGTTCGTTAAAATAGCGTTGGCTATGTCTTTTGCACCTATTGTGCCATTGCCATACATAGTTGAGATGTTACTCAATTCGAAGGCTGCTGACGTATCATCATTAGCATTTAGGTTGGCAATAGCGGCATTTAGCGTATCTTGAATGGCGCTTTTTTGCGGTGCATTTGGATTATGACCCCACGCACTCGAACAAACGTTTGCAATCCAGCAGCAAGCAATTAGAAGGCCGGGAGTATCCCACTGACTATTGTCTGAGGGAAGTGTGTAAGAGGCGCCGGTAGGGGATCCGAGTTTTGAAAGAGCATCGGCAATTTGGCTTGCGATGGCTTGGAGGGAGGAGGCTGTGGGTGGCGTGTTTTGGCTAACCATATAGTTAAAGTTACCGACTAGGGTATGGATTT
>CAYHED010000159.1:0-3563 GCA_964355615.1 uncultured bacterium | reverse complement strand
TTCGGACACAGACACGAGAGCCCTACCCAGAAAGCGAAGAATTATGCAACAAGGCCTTGAGCCGTTGGCAAAAAAGGAAGCTCAACAAGAACACCTTTTTTGCCATTCTGTTAATGGCATTAGGGATGAGATGCGTCCTCAAGGGCGTATTTTTCCTTAGGGTATGGTTGGAGAGGCGAGGCTCTGCCTCTGCACTCCGCAAAAGGGCTTTGCCCTTTTGAATCCCTTTTTATAATGGTCTTGGGTGGAATTGGGGAAGGTGATAACATCGGTCTGAAGTGTGGAGGATGATGATGAATGAGAGTCTAAAATTGATGGGCGATCGGTTTCGCGCGAAGAGGGAAGAGATGAGCCTTTCTCTCAAAGAGGTGGAGAATGCGACTTCCATTCGGATTCAGTATCTCCAGGCGATCGAAGAGGGGAGGGTCAGCCATGTTCTGTCGAACGTCTATGCGCTCGGGTTCATCCGGCAATACCTCAACTTCCTGGGGCTCGATATGGAAAAAACACAAAAGGAATTCCCCGAAGCGTTCCGGATGACGCCAGAAAAACAAGATTTCGCTTATGGCATTGGCACTCTCGAAGCGCGCGGCAGTCCCCATGGAGGCATCCGCTGGGTCCCAAATTTGATGTGGGGTTCCCTTTTTGTTTTGCTCGTGATTGGCATGTGGTATTTTGCTAAATTTGTAGGTGCATTTTAATTCTCCTTTATTTAAGGTGGGGGACATACCGGGAGTGATTCAAAAATTGGGGGATGCCAAGGAGGCGCCCTGATTTTGGGTCAGGCGAAGCCGGCGCTTAAAGAGACTCAACCCAAAGGGTTGGGCGATGCAAGCGGACCCAAAAGCAGTGGCTGCTCGACGTCGGCAGGACCAATTTTTGAATCACGAGTGGTATGAATGGACTCTGTGGGAGACTACACTCTACTTAAAGAACTGGGACGGGGGGCGTTTGGCCCTGTTTATCTCGCCGAGCACCGTTTTATCAAGCGGCAGTTTGCTCTAAAAATGTTGCCAGAAGAAGTCTGCTCGGATCCCGCTTTTGTGCGGAGATTTGAAGCGCAAATCGCCGAAATTTCAGCTCTCGACCATCCCCATATTGTCAAAATTCACAACGTCTCTTCGAGTGAGGGGCGTTACTTCATCATCACCGATCCGATTGTCGACTCGTTTGGAGAGGCGATGCACTTGGAGCGCTACCTCGACCTAAAGGGGCGTTCGCTTGGAGAAGAGGACTGGACCGATTTGCTCACTCAGGTGGCCTCTGCTCTCGACTACGCGCATGAGGCGGGTGTCACGCACGGCGCTCTTAAATTATCCAATATCCTCGTCTTAGCCGATACGAAGGGGGTCAAACTGGTTCTGTCCGATTTCGGACTGACCCGTCTCCTCGGCGAAGGGCTCTATTTTACACGCCTTTGCCAAGAGGTATCTCAAGGGCTCATGCCTCCCCATCACAAGCGCCGGTTTGTGCGCGACTTTGCGTTCCTCGCTCCGGAACAAAAAGAGTTGGAAACAGAAATTTCTCTTCGAGTCGATGCCTATGCATTCGGCGTCTTGGCCTACTATCTCATCCACAGAAGAGTCCCAGAAGGGTGCCCGTCGCGCCTCTCTGCAGAGACGCAGGGCAATTGGGACTTATTTGTAAATCGATGCTTGCAGTTCAATCCCCATGTGCGCCCCCAAAAGCTCAAGATCGCGATGGAAGAGTACCTCCGCGCCCCGCAAACAGTTGGCAAAGAGATGCACGCTTTGGGCGAAATAGAAGCCAAGGTCGATGCCATCCAACAGATGGCCTTTGAGTTTCCCCACAAAGTCGAAGCGGTGGCGGTTGTTGAGGAACGTCTGAAGCCCGTGTTAAAGCCGCAAGAGATCGCACGGCCCGAATACGAACCCGATCCCGGCGCTATTTTCCAAAGAGACTCCCACGTATCGCACTACGTGCCTAAGGCCGTCGAAGAGAGAGAAATCGAGCCCCTCTTGACAGAGATGATCGTCATCCCCGGCGGCACCTATCTCCGCGGCAGCAACGAAGGGGCTCGCGATGAGATGCCCCGCCATCCGGTCCACCTCTCTAGTTTTGCAATCGACGTCCACCCGATTACTAACGAGCAGTTTGTCCGCTTCCTGCAGGCGATGGGCGGGGAAAAAGATCACAATAACAACGACATCATCCGCCTTCGGGACGCCCGGATCAAGCGGGTAGCAGGCAAGCTGACCACTGAGTCGGGCTATGGCAAACATCCCGTAATCGGAGTCACCTGGTACGGCGCTGTCGCCTATACAAAATGGGTAGGCAAGAGACTCCCCACAGAAGCTGAGTGGGAAGCGGCCAGCTCAGGCGGCCAGGAGAATTACATGTTCCCCTCCGGAGCGGAGATCGACCGGACCCAAGCCAATTTCTTCAGCTCCGACACCACCCCTGTTCTGAGCTATCCCCCCAACGCCTTCGGTCTCTATGACATGGCCGGAAACGTCTATGAGTGGTGCCAAGACTGGTACGCCTATAACTACTACGACGCCTCGGCTCTCGAGCCCAATAACCCACAAGGCCCCCCTCAAGGAGTCTACCGCGTCGTCCGCGGCGGTTGCTGGAAGAGCTTGAAAGAAGACCTCCGCTGCTCCCACCGCAACCGCAATAATCCAGGCGCCGTCAACCGCACCTACGGCTTCCGCTGCGTCGCCGACGTTTCTTAGATCAGGTTATTTGGGTATAGAGACTTTTCCCATAATCTTTTCAGAAGAGTTGCGTACAGATTCTTTCCCGCGTTCATATAGATCAGTATTGACATTATCAGCGAGGGGCGAGTCAATGCCTTTAAAATCCATCTCTAATAAAATGTCTGCCTCTTCTCGCGCAGAATGGGCAAGGCGTTGATAAACCACTTCAAATGATTTACGAAGAACCTGAGGAAGGCTGTCTGCATCAAATCCATCAAGCGAAGGGCTGATATCTGACGCAATCACTACAGCATCTCCCAACGTGTGGGCAAACTGGACAGGCAATGGATCGCTAACTCCTCCATCTACATAGATTTGGTCCCCCATTTTGTAGGGAGGAAATAACGCTGGCAACGCTGAGCTAGCAAGAACAGCTGGGTGAAGGTCACCCTCTTGGATATAGACGGGTTCCCCTTTGTTCAAATCAGTTGCAACGGCAATAAATGTAACTTTTAAAGAAGGGAAATTATTTACAGTTAAATTCTCTTTAAGGAATTTTTCCAATTTTTTTCTGGTGGAGAGAGCGTGTTTTTGAAAGAAGGTAAAATCGACTAGATCATCCTGTTTCAAATCGATAAGGATTTTTTTGACCTTTGCAATATCTCGATGTTGCGCGTAAAGAGCGCCTACAATCGCGCCAGAGCTGCATCCCACGATCACATCGGGTACGATTCCTAAATTTTCCAATTCCTCGATCACTCCTACATGGGCAAGGCCTCTACTTCCGCCACTCCCTAAGACCAAAATTACCCTCTTCTGTTTCTGTGATGTATCTGCAAGCGGCTCTTGTGATGAACCTATCCAAATAAAATTTTGATCTGATATACTGGTTCCTCTCCATTA
>CAYHED010000158.1:0-3589 GCA_964355615.1 uncultured bacterium | reverse complement strand
CCGCTCCGCCCAGGTGGTGAAATTGGCAGACACGCCAGATTTAGGTTCTGGTGTCGCAAGACGTGTAGGTTCAAGTCCTATCCTGGGCACTTTTCTTTTTTCTTGAATATCACTAATTTTATTAGTAACCTTCAAGAAAAGGAACAAGTGATCCATGAAAACTCTCGTCTTCATCAACCCACTTAAAGCCGGAAAACTCAAAGAGTACAAAGCGTTTTCCGCTGAAAATACAGGTCATCGCAAGCGCGAATACACCGATCTCTTGCACCGTTACGGACTGGGGAAGACAAAAGTCTACTACCACAAATTGGGAGACAAGGAATTCATCATCGTCATGCACGATGCAGAAGACGATGCTAAAGAGCGCTTGGCCCATTTCGCATCCTCGAAGAACCCCTATGACCAGTGGTTCTCTGAACAGCTCCAAAAACTGCACGATTTCGATGGGGAGCCATACGCCCAGCTGTTGTTCGAATTTGATCCGAAAAGCAGCTCAACCTAATTTAACCTTTTACTTCTGGCCCGAATGTATTGAGCGGCCTCGACTCTTTTTTTTTGCTTCGCTATATCGAGCAGTGTCTTCCCTGCCGCATTCTTTGCATCTACATCCAAACGCCCCTCTTTCAAAAAGAGATCGAGGACTTTCTCTGTGGCTCCCGGGATAAAATCCAAATCCACGTCTCGCAAAAACAGATGACAGGCCGTATTGCCATCTGCGACATCTGTTTGCACATTCACGCCATGTGCCAAGAGATACTCTAGCTTCTCCAGATATTCTGGGAACTTTTCCGCCTCTCTCGCTTGTGTCCTCGCTTGCTCTTCTTTCCAAGCCACTGTCGCTCGGCTAGGCCTAAAGCCATATTTTTCTTCCTGCTGCATTTTCTGCTGAAAGGCTTGGAAATCCCCTATTTCCCGCTGTATGGCATGGACATCCTCTACATCCTTGGAAAAGGGCATTTCACCTAGAGCGACTTTTTGCATATGCGCTTGGACAGTAGTAAACGAGGGGAATTTGTCGAGAAGCTTCGAGAGAAGGGGCGCCTTAGCCGGACGGCCTACTGCATCCCAGTGTAAGTCGCAGCTCGCTCCAGCAGAGCAGAGGAGGTCGCATAGTTCTCGCCATTCAGGCCATGAAAAGGCTGAGTGGATCAGTGCATTGTACCAAGGAGCTCCGTTTACGGGGTCCCTAACAATTCGAGGGAGAAGCACTCTGACTATTTCAATATGACCGGCCTCTATGGCCCGTTGCATTGGGGAGGCTTGGAACTGACCCCCCTCATTTGGATTGATGCTAGGTTGAGCCAGCAGGAGCTCTACAATTTGAATATATTCCGGTTCCAGGGGTTCTTCAAAGAACCTCATGTTAACTCCACCGGGCGCTACCGCAATCTGCAAAGGAGTTAGACCTTCTCCATCTTGAGTGCGAAGGGAGACGTCAGCTCCCCGCTGAAGCAATCGTTTGACCTCCTCTAAATCTCCTTCCGCTACGGCGCGGTGCAGAAATGTCAGTCCCCCTGTATTATACTGATTGACGTCCAAGCGAGAGGCAAGGAACTCGGCCAACGGTGCCAATCCCCGCCTTTGCGCTATCGAAAAGGCGGAAGCTACTGATTCCGGGACAATTTTAGGGTGTGCTGCAAGAAGGCGGATAACCGACTCGTGGCCATGCTCTGCAGCTGCTAAGATCCCCAGCTTTCGCCCCCCAATCCCCATCCCTTCATTGGGATCTACACCCGCAGCGAGTCGAGCGGTGACAATATCCGTTTGACCGGTACTCGCAGCTAAAGGCAAAGAGACCAAGTTCACAATCCCCTCTTGAACCACCCGCCCGCGAGCAGCAAACGCTTTTTCCAGCCGTGCTAACAAAAAGGACTTTCTCGCCTCATCGGGACATTGTTCTATATCGGCGATTGTGCAGAGAGCTTTTTCTGCTCCTTGAACTTTGTGCCGTTCAAGCCCCTCTCTTGTAATCGGGCGCCCACCCACAGACACTCCTACGAAATTGAAGCCGGAAACATCGAGAGTCTCCCAATGTCCCCCTTCTACATCTACTCCCTGAGCCAAATCAAATAAAAGAGAGTGAGCTCTGCGATGCTGAGGCTGTTTAAGGTCGGCCTCTCTCCCTGAGAGTCTACAATAGTCCTCTTGAAGATTGTCCATGGCCACGCATAGGTCAGCTCCATACTGGACGAGCACTGCGGCGACGGGAGCAGCTCCATTGGAAACAGCTTGGATTAAGCAATCCGCAGTAGGATACACCCCGCCCTTGAGAAAAGATTCGACGACATTCGCGTCACCCTCTTGCACTGCGCCCTCCAACTGATTTTGACAAAACGCCCTGCCTAGGGTTGCCCCGCGATCCAATAATAGCGCCATCATAGAAAAGTCCCGAACCCGGGCCGCAAACTCAAGGAAAAGAGAGTGCCCATCATTTTGATCATTTCGAGCAGGCTCGTGAACGTTCGCCTTCGCATCCAGGAGCAACTGCACAACATCGCGCCGCTTGGCTAAAATGGCATCGCGCATCGTGTCCGTGACGTCACGACCCATCCCCCTTCTCCACCGCAAGGGATCGTTCTGCATCTGAGCAATGTCCGCTTGAACGCGTTGGATGTCGACACTGTTGAACTGAATAGCCATAACCGCTCCTTTGCTGGGCAACGGTTATAGCACCCCAAAGAATAAATCTCAAGTTTTACGAAAATGCACCTCTCGATGTACACTGAGTGGCATGAATGAACGAGTAGAAACAGTCTACTGTACTAGAGACTCGTTAGTCGTTGACCTCGTAGATGGTCGAACGATTTCTGTCCCACTGACCTGGTACCCGAAACTATTAAAAGCTACACCAAAACAAAGAGCGCGTTGGGAAGTCTGTGGCGGCGGCTATGGAATCCACTGGCCTGAAATAGACGAGGATTTAAGCACCGAAGGGTTATTGAGAGGCGCTCCAGCTTCCGCACCAAAAATAGCACGCACCATTCCTTTACGAATTTAAGAAGAAGCTACTCTTTTTTTTCTCAAAGAAGCGACCACTCGCTTTCTCTTGACTACCGATCTTTTGACTTTTATTGCACCCCTCTTAACCGATCTAGAGAGACGGCGCTGCGGCAAAACTCGAATCTCTACATTGCACCCTAACAAAGTGAGATAATTCACAAGTGTATCATTGCTGAAATCATTGATTTTTCCAGTCATGAGAGAAGATACCTTGGGAGGGCTGACCCCCAAAATTCCAGCGATCTCCTTTTGGGTAAGGCTACTTTTTCGCACTAGATTCACGACCTCGGACATCAAATCGGATCGAGCGACCATTTCGTCGGAATCATCTAACCCCAGATCAGCAAAAATATTATCGGTTGTAACTAAGCTTTTCTCTCTCATTTTTCTCTCCTCCACTCGTGATAATCAATCCTCGCTTGTCTGAGCCTTTGAAGGACCAGATCGATCTCCTTCTTCGGAGTAGCTATACCAGATTTACTTTTCTTGTGGAACACGTGCAGCACAGCCAGCGCATCTCCGAATTCCACAGTATATATACCCAAACAACTTGAAGAGTTGGGAATTTGGCAAGGAGGGTCCCCAGAAT
>CAYHED010000157.1:0-3618 GCA_964355615.1 uncultured bacterium | reverse complement strand
GGTGCTTAAAGAAGCGGAGGCCCAAAGGGTTGGGCGATGCAAGCAGATCCCAAAAACAGTGGCTGCCCGACGCCGGCAGCTCCAATTTTTGAATCACGAGCGGTATATAACTTAGGGGGTTTCGTAAGCTGTGTATTTCAGCGCCTTACCCCGACATTGGTCGACCGGGTAATTTTTTTTCAGCTTCTCAAATTTCTGATAAGCCGCCTCGATAGGATCGATATTGAGCTTATGAGACAGATAGAGGATCGCTTTAAACACATCGGCCACTTCACCTCGTATCTCCACCAGCGTCTCAGGATCGGGGTGATAACTTTGCTCCTCACTCATCCAACGGAATAAATCGAGCAACTCCCCCACCTCTGATGCGAGGTCCATCACCAAATTTTTAGGAGAGTGAAATTGCGCCCAGTCCCGGACCTTATAAATTTCTAGAAGCTCTGCCAGAACTTGTTCATGAGGAGCCCTCTTCGGGTATTGCTCAAAGAAAGAAATGACCGTAGGAAACAAAGGAGCAGGGAGAGCATCCACCGAGAACCATCGCCACTCTTCACACTTCTCAGGCTCGAGCAGTTGAAGCTCCCCCTCAAACTGATCCACCACCGCAAACAGCGTCACGTAGTGCTTGGTTCCATCGATGACATTGTTGCTCCAAAGGCCCGTCTGCACCGAAAGGGCCCCCAGCCCCGTTTCCTCGGCCAATTCACGAGCCGCGCACCCCTCGACTGACTCCCCAAACTCCAAATGTCCCCCCGGCGGCGCCCAGTGGCCCACACCATGAGCCCCCTTCCGCTTCCCCAGAAGGACCTTCCCCTCTCTGAATACGAAAACGCCCACCCCCACTCGAGGCTTCACTGGCTCTTCCATAGCCACTCCTTTTCCAACGAATATACTACAAACCAAAATAAGGGCCAAAACAGCTTTTTTCATTCGTCTCCTCCCTCAATTTCAGTACGCTGTTGCAAGGACCTAAGCCCATCAAAATTCCTCTCGGCCAACTCGCATAGTTCGGCCACTTTTTTATCGTTGCTCACGATGGGATTGGCCAGGATGGAGTTCGTCTGCGCTACCAACTGATTGAAGAGATCTGGATCAGAAAAGACCAACGGCTCAACATGCCCCATAACAGCACAGACTGCGTGCACCTTGTGGGTGTTGCTATTGAGAGCGATGAATGGCGTATTCAAGCAAAAAGCTGCAATCGAGTGGTGAAATCGACCTGACACAAAAAGGGTAGCTCGCTGGATTGTACCCAGCCATTCGTCCATGGAAGAAGCAGGGATCAGATCCCACTTCGCGCTGCAATGCGTTTTTAAAAAATCGACAAACAGTTGGTCATCTCTTGCGGGGAACGCGGCTGCGCCCACCAATACCTGAATCTTGAATCCCCTCTGCTCCATCCCCTCAAGGTAGCGACAGACCGTTTCCGCACCGGCCTCAGTAAAAGCCACTGACCCCCCAAGAACAATCGTTTTCTCCCTCACTTGTTTTGGCGTGTGATAATGGTCTCGAATGTAGAGGGGCAAACAATCAAAGCTCAAAGTGGATGAGATGCCGATTTGCTCCATTGCGCCCCGGCTCAAAGGCTCTCGAATAGCGACAAAATCGAGCTTCGAATAGGCTGCCTTATAAATCTCTTGTGCACGCCCTAACTCTCCTGTCCAGCGCTCCTTTTCAGGTCCAAAATTGTCCAAAAACTGAGCCGATAAAACAGGGTCATCTTTGGGATAAGCGGAGTGGTTAATGATCTCCACATGCTTCCCCAAAAACTCCCTTGAAATATGCGCTAAATACAGGAGAGCCCGAGGCCCTGCCCGCACATCATGAATAGTCCCCTCTCCCGTGATCACTACAGCGGCAGCCCCCTGAATAGCGAGAATCGTCTCTTGATTTTCTTCACAGAAACGGTCAAATTTTTGACGATCGGAGAACTCCCCAAACTGAGGCACCTCTTTTAAGGCATACGTCACATTGATCGGGACAGCCTGGACATCAAACCCTAATTTCCAAATTCCCTCTTTTAAAGCCGTGCTCGTCCCCGTGCATCCCCAATGGTACCAAGCAGAAGTATCGTTAAAGAGAACGACCTTCTCCCCTCCAAAAATCGAGGAAAAAGCGACCAAACTGAGAAGGAAACAACTTCGAAAAAACGATTGCACTGGCTAGTCCTTTCCAAATTTATTTCCAGCCACGATACCCTACACCCTCCTATTTGGTCAACCGACATTTGATCCAAATCGAGGTGCGAAAAACGGTTTTCAGTTGTTCGGTTGTACCGAACAACTGAGAGAGCAGAGAATCGGGCCACGAAGAGGCCGTTGCTAAATAGATTTCTTGTCGGCTACTCTGTTTCTTCTAAAAAAATATTCTTCCACAAAGAAAAAGTCTGTATTGGAATTAGACGATACAGAGGCTGCTGGCCTGATCCCCAAAACTGCGTGGCCAGAAAACAGTTAAAGCCACTCAAGCTCTTTTACTGTTTTCTCTGAGACGGCATCTCCGGTGTTGAGGACTTCTTTGGGCTCAAACAGCAAAACATGAGCCTCTTCATTCGCATATGGCAGATGGTCAGTCCGCTTGGGGACGATAAAAAATTCACCCTCCTTCAAATGGATTTCCCTATCTCGTAATTTGATATTCAACTGCCCGTGTACAACAAGGAAAAATTCGTCTTCCTGCTCATGACGATGCCAAACAAACTCCCCTTTGGCCTTGAATATTTTGACATACGAATTATTGACTTCTCCCAGAATTTTGGGAGTCCAATAAGCGCTGAATAACCGAAATTTATCCTTCAGATTCACCTTATTCATGATACTCCCTCCCTCGCAATCCGCTGATTTATTTAAATCGGGCGAGGACTACGGGCCAATTGATGATTCGGAAGAACGAGTCGATATACTTGGCCCGATCTAGACGGTAGTCGGGGAGATAAGCATGCTCAAAAACGTCCATGATGAGCATGAGCTGGCCTCCGGCTAAATGCCCCAGGTCATGTTCGTTGATCCAGACATTGAACAGGCGGCTGCTCTCTGGATCGTAATACAAAACAGCCCAGCCAATCCCGCGCATAGCGCCAGTAGCGATGAAATCGGCCTTCCAATTCTCATAAGAGCCAAAATCCTTCACTATTTGGGTATAGAGGCGGGAGTTTTCTGGCAGGGGGGATTTCCCTCCCATGTTCTCAAAGTAGTATTCATGGAGTCGCATCCCATCGAATTCCCATCCAAAGCGGCGCTTTAATTCGGCGTATTCTGGCGTCGTTGTCTTTTTTTGGGCTGTTAGGTTCGCAAGCTCGCTCAAGATCAGATTCACATTTTTCACATACCCGTTGTAGAGAGTAAAGTGAAGATTGAGAGCCTCATTGCTAAAACCGGGTGTTCCAAGTAGGGAACCGTAATCTTTTGCAGTATACTCGGCAAAAAGGGCAGTAGTGATGAGGAGAGCGGAGAACAGAAGTTTTTTCATACTCTCCGAGACTACAGCATATTCTTTTTCAACAAAAGGAATTTGATCACATAATGCGCTAAGTCCCTTTGGTCAGGCGATCGTATTCCTCAAAGGCTTGAACCTATCCAAATAAAATTTTCAGCCAAGTATAGATCAAGCCAAGGGTAG
>CAYHED010000156.1:0-3635 GCA_964355615.1 uncultured bacterium | reverse complement strand
CGCCCCGTGAACCGCCACCAAGGGCCCCGCCCTTCGAGTGCTTAATCCATGAACCGCCCTCGCAACCAACTCTTTTCCCGTTCCACTTTCCCCCTCCAACAAAACACTCGCTTTGGAATCCGCAACTTGCCGCACTCGATCAAGCACTTTTTCCATCTCCCCAGAACGCCCCAAGATCCGATCTAACCCAAAGGAGCGATCCAGCTGGGCACGTAAACTTTGATTTTCCTGCTCTACCCGGATGGTCTGGACAGCACGCTTCAACAATAACTGCGCCCGATCCAGGTCGAGTGGCTTCGTCAAATAATCATACGCCCCCTGCCTCATCGCCTCGACGGCACTTTCCACCGAACCGTACGCCGTCATAACAATGCATGGCGGGGGCGGGCTCTGCTTTTGAGCCAGCTGAATGACATCCAATCCGCTTTCACTTCCTAGCCTCAAATCGGTCAGCACCACATCCATCGAATCAGACTTAAGGATATTTTGCGCGCCTGCCACATTCACTGCCAAGTAGACCTCAAATAAATCATCGAGGGCGCGCCGCAACGCCTCTCGCGTGTTTTTTTCATCATCAACCACCAGAAGCTTAGCCTTCATTCGACCCCTGCCCCATTTTCCCCACTCAGCGTATTCGTTAATAAATGAACTCTCTTCCGTTCATGAATTGGAATGAGAAGCCTAACCACCGTTCCCTTCCCCTCACGGCTGGTAATTTGAAGAGATCCTCCATGTTCCCGCGCAATCCGTTGGACAATCATTAAACCTAAACCTGTTCCCCCATGCCGAGTTGTGAAAAAGGGAGATCCCAGGTGGGGCAAATCATTTGCCGAAATACCACCCCCATTATCCCGGCACTCGAAAACCAACTCATCCCCCTCTTTTTGAATCTGAATTCCAATCAACCCCTGCTCCCCAGCCGCCTGCATCGCATTCCGAACAATATTATAAATCGCCTGCTTCATCTGCTCTCGATCCATCGGCACGGGCGAAAGCACTCGACTCACCTTCTTCTCTAGTAAAATACCTCGATCCTGTAGTTCCACCTCCAAAGGCAACAAAGCCTCCTCAAGAACAGCTGAAGGATCCTCCAAGGTCTTGCTCAAAGGCTGAGGCCGGATCGCTCGTAAAAACTGGGTAATCAATCCATCCAACCTGCGAATCTCTTGCTGACACACCCGAATCGATTCGTGAACCTTGCCCGCTGTAGCTTCCGGGAATCCCGACACATCTTTTGACATAATCTGTAGATGAAGATGTAAACTGTTGAGGGGGTTTCCCAGTTCATGCGCCACCCCTGCCGCCAAAAGCGTCAAAGCCTCCACTCGGCCCGCTTCCAGCGCATTCTGCGTTTCCGTTCGCTCCTGGGTCACATCATGGAAGATTGCCACGTACAATGACCCCAAACGACCCGGGCTTTCCAACGGGACCAGGTAATAATTCAAGATTCGATTCTCAGGATAAGTCACTTCAAGGGTTCCTGACGTCGATCGATTCCCACGCAAAAGCTTTTTCCAGTCCACCCCACGAAGACTTCTCCCCAGTGTCCATCCCCCTAACTCTCCAGATTCAGGCAAGCTCAGCAACCTTCCTGCAGCCTGATTTCGATATGTGATCTTTCCCTCCTCATCGACCACCGCCACCCCCTCCTGAAGCGTATTAAAGATTGTCTCGAGGAACCCCTTGTCCTCCGCCAACCTCGCAATCTGAGATTGTATCTCCTCCGATCCAACTCGATCCGCCCTTTCTAAAAGACGCTCTAAAAAAGAGGACTTCATTCCTCGTGAACCATCCTTCAAAACCAGCGCTTAAACTTTAACCACAGCCCCATCCCCAGCATCAGGGCGAGCGTCACTCCCATTAAACCAAAGTATCCGTGCGGGTGATCCAATTCAGGCATATGACGAAAGTTCATTCCATACCAAGACCCCACCACCACCGGAGGAATGGTCACGGCCGTTAAAGCTGTCAAAACCTTAATGCCTTCGTTCGCTTCGTGAGCCGAACGATTCGTGTACACGTCGAACGCCACCATCATTCGATCATTGCAACCCTGCAAGCGATCATCAACTCGGGCCAAAGCATCTTGAACGTCTCGGAAATAGGGCAACATCAAAGCCCGAATCAATTTCGACTCTCCACGAGCTAAGCGAGATATTACCTCCCGCTGTGGACGCAGAGCCTGACGCAAGCTCGATAGCCTTCGCCGAGCCCGCAAAATTCTCTTAGAAAGATCCTCTCGCCTCTCCCCCGATAGCGCCTTCTCCTCCACATCCTCCATGTCTTCGGTTAAAGCCTCCACCACGGGCAGGTAAGAATCGGCAACTTGATCCAAGATCTGATGCGCCAAACGATCTGCACCCCGTGCCTGCTGAGCAGTTCCTTTGACCAACCGTTCCGTCAGAATGGTAATCCCAGGAATCGGCTCGCGGTGATAGGTAACCAAAAACTCTTTCCCCATAAAAAGATTCAGCTCCGAGATCTTGAGAGTTTTTTCCGGTGTGATCGCCACGCTATGCATGATCATAAAGAGGTAGTCCTCATAATCTTCGATCTTTGGTAACTCACTTAGAGTCACACAATCCTCGATTGCCAAAGGGTGAAACTCAAAAAGCACTTCCAGAATCGATTTTGTCTCCTCCGCTGTCGGATTGGTTAGGTCGATCCATAAAATCAAACCCTTATCTGCCCGTGCAAGCCGCAGGGCCTCCATCTCCAAATTGTGGCTCACTGGACGGCCCTCACTAAAAACAAATGACTCGATCATGATAAGAGTATCACTCGATTTTACTCATTCGTCCAAAGTTTTTCACCCCCAAACAACCTGCCTCGATTCTTCATCCAGTCTTTGGTACTCTATCAAGATGAAAAAGCCTGTCCTATTGCTCATCCGTGACGGGTGGGGAATCAACCCTGCGGGCCGTACCGGTGCAGAGAAACAAGGGGACGCCACTCTTCTCGCCTCAACCCCCATTCACGATCAACTTTACCAGAATTACCCAATGTCCCGCCTCCAGGCCAGCGGCCTGCAAGTAGGTCTGCCAGAAGGTCAGATGGGAAATTCAGAGGTCGGTCATTTAAACCTAGGGGCAGGCAGAATCGTCTACCAAGAGCTGACCCGCATCAACCTGGCTGTGGCCGATCACTCTTTAGAGAAGAATCCAGTTCTTCAAGACTGTCTGCGTCAAGCCAGTGGGAAACGACTACACTTCTTAGGGCTCGTATCCGATGGGGGCGTTCACTCGCATATCGATCATTTAATCTCTCTTATTCAGATCGCCTCGCAATCCGGCCACCGCGAAATCTTCGTCCATGCCATGACCGATGGACGCGACTGCTCTCCAACCTCAGGCCGGGAATTTATCGCGAAACTTGAAAGTGCCATCGCCAAATGCCCAGGCGCTCGACTCGCCACTCTGATCGGTCGCTACTTCGCCATGGATCGGGATCGCCGCTGGGAACGAGTTCAATTAGCACGAGATCTCTTTGTCGATGGCAAGGGAAACCACATCACCTCTGCTGCCAGTGCCATTGCCCAATGCTATGCCGATGGCAAGACGGATGAATTTCTTCCCCCCTTCTCTCTTTGCGAACCAGCCCGTCCCATCATTCAGGACGGGGATACACTTTTTTTC
>CAYHED010000155.1:0-3637 GCA_964355615.1 uncultured bacterium | reverse complement strand
GAGCGCCCATTCCAGGCTCACGTAGGACGGTCCGTAGAGCAAGTTGGCCACCTGTTCGTAAGGGACTCCCCCAGCCTTGATCCGACTCTGAATCAAGTAGAAGCCATTCTTCAAACGGATCAGATCCCCGCTCTTGACTTTTCGGAGAATCCATTCCCTAGGCCTTTGGTAGTGTCCCAAAAAAGTGAGTAAGGTTTGGGCATCTACATAGGGAGTTTCAATCTGGGTCAAAAGATCTTTCATAAGCACCTATCCTAATTTTACCAGAATTCCTATTTTTTATGGGAATCCTGGTCAAAACAAGACATTTCCGCAACCAGAATTCCTATTTTTTCAGCAAATTTAGAAAAAAGACTTTGATTATTAGTGAGTTACAATACCTACCTATTGCACTAGGTCAAAAAAACCGAAAAGTGACACATCGCAGTATATCAAACAAAAGAACTTGCAAATTGAAAAGCTCTCCCCTAAGATTGGGTACAGTATTTATTTGGGGGTCTCTTTATGAAAAAAATCCATTTCGCCTGGTTGACAGCGCTAGCCACTCTCACGACTGGCTGTAACAATGCCACTTCCGCCGACTCTGTTGTCTCACAGAGTTTTGTCCACAAATAAGGGTTCGACCTCACGGAGAAAGAGTGGAAATCGGGTCCCCAAGATGGCCAGGTGATTGTCCAGATGCAAAATGGAATCAAAACAACCCGCTCCTTTGAGCAAGGCAAATTGCACGGCCCCACTACCTACACCTTCCCCAACAGCGATGTGGTGGAAAAACTCTTTGTCTACGACCAAGGCACTCTGCTCAAGCAGCTCGTCAATGATTCTAACGGCATGCCTGTGCGCCAAGAGATGTATGAATTTGATAACCGCACCATCGTCACATTGTGGGATGAAAAAGGGGTCCCCCTCAGCATCGAAGAGTATGATGATGAACTCCTGATGGATGGAAAATACTATACAGCAGAGCACCAACTCGAAGCCTGCGTAGAAGGGGGCTTTGGACAGCGGGTCAAGCGCGATCGAGCCGGACTGCTCCTCTCCAAAGACCAAATCCAAAATGGTTTGATGGCGACACGCACCACCTACCACCCGAATGGGCAGATGCACACGGTGTCCAATTACCACGACTACCAGTTGCACGGCGAACAGTTAAAGTACACCGTCTCCGGCCGCCCCCTCATGACACTCCATTGGGATCACGGTGTTCTCGACGGCTTTAAAACCGTCTATCGCAATGGACTAAAGGTAGCTACGATCCCCTACGTCAAAGGGCAAAAAGAGGGCATTGAGACCCATTACGATGATCTCGGCAATCTGACCGCTGAAATCGAATGGAAACTCGACAAGAAACACGGCTGCACAAAACTCTACTCTGAAGAGCTCACTGAAAAAGAGTGGTTCTTCAAAGGGCAGTCTGTACAAGCGGAAAGATTTGAGACGCTAAACCAAAGAGACGACGCGTTCCTTCAGTAAAGTAAAATAGCGCGGGCGCTTTTCCAGCGCCCGCTTCCTGAAAACTACTTCTGAACAGTTTCTGACTGAGGAGTTGCTTCTGCGGGAGCTTCCACAACAGGTTGCTCTGCCGGAGCAGCTGGTGCTGCGGGGCGTTCTACACCAGGCTCAACTGCTTGAGGCGCTGCTGCGGGAGCTTCCACTTTCTCAGCAGGCTCTGCGGCTTTTTCCGCCGCTTGAGGAGCAGCTTTTGTTTGTTCATCTGAAAAACTTTCCTGTTTACTCGTGTCTTTAGTGTACCCTTGATCTTCTGTACACGCAGGAGAGTCGTCTTTATCATCAGTGGGTTGAGGGGACTGGCAAGAGGCAGCGATCAGAGAGAGGCAGCCAACAACCAGCCACGGAGCAATTTGTTTCATATTCCTTAAACCTTAGGTTGCTTGTGCGTTTGCGCACAAAAGATAATTCTAATGTGTCACGTACCCTATTTTTGAGCAACGAAAAATATGGCTATTGAAAGCGGCGCTAAATCTCGCAGTCTGCACTGCCCTCTTATACCCAAACAACTTGAAGAGTTGGGAATTTGGCAAGGAGGGTCCCCAGAATTTTTGTTCGGAGCGAGCGGCCATTGCCCTCGGGCAAGACGCGAGTGAGAACGGAAATTATGGGGTAAACCCGACGCAGCCAAAAACCAACTCTTCAAGTTGTTTGGGTATAGCGCACTCTCGGCCTTTCAGGGCCGAAAACCTGATGGCACGCTTTTTGCATCTACTCTCTTTGCAACGATAGGAGATGATATGACAGAAAAGCAACTTTTGAGAAGAATCGCTAAGTTAGAGAGTATGAATGATCAACTCGCCGCTGAATTGCACTATCTAGATAAACTGGCACGGTCTTTAGGCTTTGCAGATGGCCTTAAGACTCTGAAGGCTGCAGCGCTAGAGATGCTCGAGGCCGATGAGAAAAAAGAGGCTAAAGACGACTCTAAATCAGTTGAGTAACTCGAGGAGATCCTCTTGCGTCCAAGCTGTTTCATCGTCGAGGAGTTGCTGCGCGGCCTTTCTCTTTTGGGCCTTGATGTTCAGCATCTTCTCTTCGATCGAGCCGGGAATGAGATATCTCTGCGCAATCACTGTGTTCTTCTGCCCAATCCGGTGGGCGCGATCAATGGCCTGATTCTCAACGGCCTCATTCCACCAAGGATCGAATAAGATCACGTAGTCCGCTGCAACCAAGTTAAGCCCAACGCCTCCGGCTTTGAGACTGAGTAGGAATAAAGTCTTCGTCGGATCTTCTTGAAACTGCTGCACTTGGCGAGCCCTCTCTTCTAGTTTTGTACTTCCGTCGAGGTAGAGCGCATCGGGGAACTCTTTACGAATCCGCTGCAACATCGTGGTGAACTGACTGTAGATGAGCACTTTCCTCCCCTGCCCGAGCACCTCTTGCACCGTTTCCACTAAATGGGCCATTTTTGCACTGGGAGCGGCCTCTCCTACTAAAGCGGGATCGCAGCAGATTTGTCTGAGGCGTAAAATCGCCTCCAGGATCTCCATACGCTTCGGCTCAGATCCCAGTTGAGAGCGGAGCCGAGTTCGGTATGCATCGTAGAGAGCCTGTTGCTCCGGATCCATCTCAATCCAAGTGATTTGCTCCATTTTTTCGGGGAGGTCCAAGAGCACCTCTTCTTTGCGGCGGCGCAATAAAAAGGGGCGTATTTTTCGCTTCGCCTTTTCTAGGTCAGTGTCCGTCAATAAGTTGGGCAATAAGAAGCGAAACTGGCTATAGAGCTCTTCGGCCCGATTTTCAATCGGGGTACCGGTGAGGGCGATCTTCATCTTCCCTTGGAGGCGGTAGGCCGCTTGAGCCACTTGAGTGCCAGCGGTTTTGATCGCATTGGACTCGTCCAAGACGATCACTTCAAAGGGGACTTTTGCCAGGATCTCTGCATCGAGGCGCAAAATCGCATAAGAAGTTAATACCCAGCGTTGCCCATCTAACTTCCGGTCAGGTCCGGTGTAGAGGTAGGCCGTTTCCCCTAAAAACCGCTCCATCTCGGCGCGCCAGTGGAAGAGGAGCGATGTGGGGGCGACGATCAGAACCGGCAAATTTGTCCGCAGACGAGAAAAAAATGCCAATACCTGGACAGTTTTGCCGAGTCCCATCTCATCGGCCAAGAGTCCCGAAA
>CAYHED010000154.1:0-3646 GCA_964355615.1 uncultured bacterium | reverse complement strand
GCGTCGGATTCATAACCCGGAGGTCGGGAGTTCAAATCTCCCCCTTGACACCACAGTTTATAGATTGGTGCTGTTGACACAGTGCTGTTTTGATGTTATATTATTTAGCTATCATTGGGGTTTCTTTCCTTCTGATTTGATCATTGAAATATAGCATTTTAGAAGCCAACTTTCTTCTCTTCGTATGTAGCTTGTTTTTCCCGCTTAGCGGGATGAAGCAACTCTTAAAGGGAAGAAATATTGGCTTGCTAAACTGTAAATGTCACTTTAATTTTTGTGCATATTTTGATCTCTGGCGGCCCTATTTTGTTAATTATTTATAATTGATGAAATAGGACTGCCGGAATGAAGGATGCCGGCTCCTAAGTAATTCGCCAGCAATGCGCAAACTGACGAAAACTTCGAAAGATCCTTGTTTCATAACTGTTTCTACACTTGCTCTATGGAGGTTCCCATGAACGCGATGCGTTCGATTCTGGTTCTCTTGGCTTGTTTCTACCTCTCGGCCTGTGGTGCGGCCAATTCCCAACTCGCGAGTCAGTTGGACATGACCAAGGCGCGCTATGCCGAGGCTCAGTCCACTGAAACCCGTGAAGTCGATTCGGCCAAGCTGGCCCAGCAGAAAGCGGATGCGGCGAAAGCGGCTCGTCTTGCGGCTGCTCAGCAGTACGCGACGGAGCTCTCTTCCGCGGCGATCCGCTCCGATACCGAGGCGCAGTCCTACCGCAAGGAAGCCTGCGCCGTCGATTCGAGTCGTTGCGAGCGTTCGGCGCCCCCCAAGGCGCCCGAGCCCTCCGTGGACGGCAAGATCTCGACCTTCGGTGAGGGCGGTTTCGCCAAGTTGTGGGGGTCCTCGTACCCCGATGGCTGGCGGATCGTCTTCGCTTCTGGCAAGTTTTCGCTCATCGTCGATGGCCAGGAGAAGGCATCTCTCTCTGATCCGAATGCGGCTGGCAAGTGCTACCGTGTCCGGATCGGCGAATTCGTGCCGATCACCTGTCCTCAGTGACCTTTCGCAGTTCGTGCGAGTCAATGCCGCGGTTTCCCCTCAAAAGGATTCCGCGGCTTTGACATGCCTGTTTGCCTTTATTTTATGCTGTTTTTTTGGTATAATGTTATGATATTTAAAATAAAAATATGGGTGGTGAAATGCCTTCTAGGTCGGAAAACGGTGTGGACAGAAACCATCAAAATATTTTGACTGATGAGCGTTTGGGTTGGTTGAAGGATTTGATTGGTGAAAAAGGCCCTCTTGAAAGGTCTAAATTGCGAGAAAGTCTAAATTCTAAGATGGAAATTAAATCAGCCTCTTTTGGCTTAGGTGATTCTACTGTTGATAGTAAGCTTAATGACGAAATTAATAATTCTAACGCTGAGGTGTTGGTGGGATCTGTAGATGCTACGGCTTATGAAATGAAGTGGCATGAAAATGATTGGTATAAACCTTTTGCTCAAGATGCTCTTAAAATCTCTAAATTGTCTCCACTTTTTGATGACTCTACTATGGAGTGGTACAAGTCTTTGTCACCGGCTTTCAAAGTTTTTGAAAATTTATCTTCCATGAATGAAGCTGATTTTTCTAAAAATATTAAGAAAGATATTTGGTCTTTGGTGAAAAAAAGTGGTGGTTCTAAAATGGTTTATGGACCTGGAGGTTTCTTTAATTTCGTCTTGGCTTACAAGAGAATCGAGTCTTTGTATTCCCCTATTGGTTTAGCTGATTTGGATAATTTTAAATTAGAGGATATTACTGTTAAAAAAATTAAATTGGTGGCTGGGAAGGGTGTGGGAGAAAAAGGTGGAGAAAGTGATAGATTTGCTTATGCTGGTATTAGAAAGGCTGGAGAAAAAGCGAAGGAAGTTTCGAATGCTGCTATTGGTTCAGAGGAGTTTTTCAGAAAATATAAATTAGAAGGTGATGCGCGTGAAGATTTTATGTCTGGAATTGCTCTTTATGAAAAGTTTTTAAAAAATCCTAATAGGGGTTTGGATTTTTTGTCTCGCAGTGATTGGATGGAAAAACGTGACAATGAAGATGAGCTGAGATTTAGTAGGAGAATGGATGTGTTGTTTGCTGAGAACGGTGAGATTTATAATTTGAGAGCAATTTTTGAACAGCACAAGGATTTGTATACTGAATTTTATAATGATGCTTCTAATCCTGATACTATCAAGTATGTTAATTTGTATAGATTGGCTACTTTGAAAATTCTGGAATATGAAAATAAAACTTTTGAAGTTGCTCCTAAGGTGCGTGCAAATCAATTTTCTGTATACCATGAGGGTATGGTGAATGCTTTGGATCCTGTAAGAGTAAATCCTGATTTTAAAAAAGTGGCTTTAGGACAATTGATTGAGTCTTCTAAGTATTTGTCTAAAAATTCTTTGTACGCTGAAGAGTGGCCAAAGAAGCTGAAAGTTTACGAAGATGAATTTAATGAAGTGGCTCAGAAATAAATTTTAATTAGAAAAACCCCGCATCTGTTGAAGCGGGGTTTTTCCTCTCATGGTTACCTCCACGATTTGTTTATCCCGCCTTTTTGTTGAACCTTGGCGGGTTTTGGTTTTGCCGGCGAATGCCGGACTACTTCTTCAAGCCCACGGGGAGCTTGACGAGCCGTTCTTCCCCCTTCGAGGTGGGGGCGATGGCGGGCGTCGCCAGCTTGGTCGGCGGGACTGAGGACGGGGCGGCCTTCATGACCTTGGGCGGGGCCTTGGGGGCCTCGACCTTCGGTTCCGGCTGGATGGCCGGAGGAGCGTCATCCTCGTTAATGTTGCGGATGGCGGCATCGTGCCGCTTGATCCGATACATGAGGTGAGTTCCGTCGAGCCGGGTCATGGGCTCCTGAGTGGCCTCACAGAGATCCTTATCTTCCTTCTCTTTTACGGCCGCCGGAGCGTCTGTGTAGGAGAAAGCGGAAGAGTAGGTGCTCTTGAGGGCCTTGATCAGGGCCTCGTTGAACTTCGTGAGCTTCGTGCCCTCGGTGTCATCCTTCTTGGACAGCTTCAGGAGGTGGCGGCGGACCGCCTCCTCCGTCGTGAATCCACGGTAGTGAACCGCGGCAGCAACTTGACAGCCGTAGCTGTTTCCATCGCTGCAGATCACGTTGAAGCATGGGTCGTCGACGCACTGATTGCCGTCGCAGACCTCGTCTCCTGTGCAAACGGCTTCGATGCCATCCGTGTCTGCCGTCTCCGGGCCGCACTCAGGCTTCTCCTCCTCGGCCGTCGGCGTGACGGCTGCGGCGGGAGCTGCAGGTCGAGTGGCGGTTTCCTCGGGAACGGGAGTAGGCTCCTCGGCCGGGGTTTCCGGGGCGGGGGGCCGTTCCCCCGCCTCCTCGCCGATGGTCGCCGGGGTGGCGGGCTCGGAGGGGGTGACGGGAGCGGCTGCGGGGGTCTTGACGGAGAGGGTCGGCTTGACCGCCTCTTGCTTTTCAGGCAAGGGGGTGGGCGGCTTGGTCTCCTTCTGCTCGCAGCCGATGAGGGTGATGAGGGCGATGATGATGGCGGCGGTGGTATAACGCATGGGTCAGTGTCTCCTGTGATTCGCGAATCGTATCTGTAAGGCATGCGCATGCCTCCACTTGTGACAAACCTGACTTAGGTCTGACATTAGTGCTTCGCCGTTCTTCTCCGTGATGGATCA
>CAYHED010000153.1:0-3725 GCA_964355615.1 uncultured bacterium | reverse complement strand
CGATCAAGGAGCTGCTCAAGCTCAATCCGCTCTTCAAAGAAGAGCTCCAGATCTTCTTAGGTCACTCGGACTTCACTGAGCCGGGCCGCTTGGCCGATTTTGCAGTTGCGCTCACGACGGCGACGAGGGAAGAGCTCCAAGATGTGCTCGAGACGCTCAACATCGACAAGCGGATCGACAAGGCGCTCTTGCTGCTCAAAAAAGAGCTCGATATCAGCAAGTTGCAAAGCACGATCAACCAGCGGATCGAGGCGACTATTTCCAAGACGCAGCGCGATTTTTTCCTGCGCGAACAGCTCAAGGCGATCAAGAAAGAGCTCGGGATGGAAAAAGAGGACAAAGCCGTTGAGTTGCAAAAGTTCGAAGAGCGGCTGAAAAAAAGAAAAGTCCCCGAAGAGGTGATGAAGGTGATCCGCGAGGAGCTCGATAAGCTCAGCGCACTCGAGACGCAGTCGGCCGAATATGGCGTGTGCCGCAATTACGTCGATTGGCTCACCATTATGCCTTGGGGGCTCTACAGCGATGAGACCCACAATTTAAAACAAGCTGAAGAGATCCTCAATGAAGACCACTACGGACTCAAGGATATCAAAGAGCGGATTCTCGAGTTCATCGGAGTCGGAAAGTTAACCAAGGGCGTGAAGGGGAGCATCGTCTGCTTGGTAGGTCCTCCTGGCGTCGGCAAAACGAGCATCGGGAAGAGCGTGGCCCGCGCGCTGAATCGGAAATTCTACCGCTTTTCCGTAGGAGGCATGCGCGATGAGGCGGAGATCAAAGGACACCGAAGAACGTACATCGGCGCCATGCCAGGAAAGATGGTGCAAGCGATGAAATATACGCAGACGATGAACCCGGTGATCATGCTCGACGAGGTCGATAAAATGGGGGGAAGCTACCACGGCGACCCGGCGTCAGCCCTCTTGGAAGTTCTCGATCCCGAGCAAAATAAAGAGTTCCTCGACCACTACCTCGACGTCCCCTGCGATCTGTCCAATGTCTTGTTTATCGTAACAGCCAACATCCTCGACACCATCCCCGAACCGCTCAAAGACCGGATGGAGATTTTGCGCCTCTCTGGCTACATCCAGACCGAAAAAATCGAGATCGCAAAGAAGTACCTCATCCCGCGCAACCGAAAAAACATGGGGCTTAAAAGCGCCGATGTGGTCTTTACGCCAGACGCAATTGGACAGATCATCAACGGCTATGCCCGCGAGGCGGGAGTCCGCACACTTGAGAATAACATCAAGAAGATCATGCGCAAGGTAGCACTCAAAATAGCCCGCGCCCCCGAAGAGGGGAAAAAAGAGGAAAAAGTGACCATCACCGCAGAGGGACTGGTTCCCTATCTCGGCAAGCCCATTTTCACATCGGACAGGTTTTACAAAGTCAATCCGGTGGGCGTGGCGATGGGGCTCGCCTGGACATCGATGGGCGGCGCCACTCTCTACATCGAGGTGGTTCGCTACCCAGCGGAAAAGACCGAGATGAAACTCACAGGCCAAGCAGGCGATGTGATGAAGGAATCGGCGCAGATCGCCTGGACCTACGTGCAGAGCAACGTCGCCCGTTACGCTCCGAACATTCCCTTTTTTGAAAAGTCTCAGATCCATATCCACATCCCTGAAGGAGCCACCCCCAAAGACGGCCCCTCTGCAGGGATCACGATGGTCACAGCGCTCCTCTCTTTACTCTTAAACCGCCCGATCCGAGAGAATTTGGGAATGACAGGAGAGCTCACCTTAACAGGACGAGTTTTGCCAATTGGCGGCCTCAAAGAAAAACTCATCGCTGCCCGTCGCTCGAAGGTCAATGTATTGATCTTCCCGAAAGACAATTTGCGCGATTACGACGAACTGCCCGACTACCTGAAAAAAGGGCTCGAGGTCCACTTCGTTGAAGATTATACCGAGGTATTTGACATTGCATTCTCCAGTAAAAAGGCCCCCGTGGCTACAAAAAAAGCTCGTAGAGCCAAAAAATCTTAAAACCTGGGCAGAAGAGCTCCGCGCGCAAGGGAAAACGATCGCAACGATCAACGGCTCTTTTGACCTGATGCATGCGGGCCATTTGTGGATTTTGCACCAGGCCTCGCTCCAAGCAGACCATTTGCTCGTCGCGCTGAATTCAGACGCCTCGATCCAGCAGTACAAAAGCCCGCTTCGGCCCATTGTCCCTCTGGCCTACCGACTTGAGATGATAGCCGCCATCGAGTTTGTCTCCGCAGTCACCTGGTTTGAAGAGGTGGACCCCTGCCAGGTGATTGCCCAAGTGAAGCCCGATGTGCATGTCAATGGCGCCGAATATGGCCTTCAGTGTATTGAGGCAGATACGGTGCGGCAGTGCGGCGCAAGGCTCCATTTAGTCGCACGGATCCCCGGACTTGCTACATCCACCCTAATTGAGAAGATTCAACGATGCGGATGATTGGAATGCTTTTGGATGCCCCCTCGGCAGAGAGGCTCACCGCCTATTTAGAGCGGTGTGGCATCGCCACGCGGATGGAAGGGGAGTTTGACGCCCCCACCGGACATACCAACTACCACATCTGGATCCAAGACGAAGATCAGATTCCCCAGGCCCAAGCAATTTACGAGCGGTTCTTAAAAGAGCCCACCAACGCCGAGTTTGATGTTCCCCTATTTGATCAGCCGCCCCCGCAGGCAACCCCAGCAACACCCGCCCGCACCCACTTCACAAACTTCATGTTGGCCCTCTGCTGCTTCTTCTTCGTTCTCAATTATCTAGAGCAAAGAGCCCTCATCGAAAAAGGGTTCGGAGAAGCAGGAACCGTCTTGACCCCCCTTCAAGCCACCTGTTTGTACGACCTCCCCCAGCCCATTGCCCAGCTCCAGGCCATTGTCCTCCAATACAAACTCAAGCCCAACCAACCCATCCCCAAGGAAGCGTTTGAGCAGCTCGCCGCCATTGAAAAAATCCCCTTTTGGCGCGGCGCTTACCTTTGGGCGGTCGAAAAAATCAAAGGGAGCGATACGACCCTCGACGAAGGCCCCCTCTTTGAAAAAATCCGCCAAGGAGAAGTGTGGCGCCTCTTTTCTCCCATCCTCCTCCACGGAGACCTCCTCCACATCCTCTTCAACATGATCTGGCTCTGGGTCCTCGGAAGACCCATTGAGCAACGGATCGGCTTTGGGAAAACAGCCCTCCTCACCCTCCTCTCTGCCATCGGATCCAATACAGCCCAGTACCTGATGAGCGGGTTTTTGTTTCTCGGTTATTCAGGAGTGGTGATGGGCCTTGCAGGCTTTATCTGGATGCGCGAACGAGAAGCACCTTGGGAAGGATACCCCATTCAAAAAGCCAACTTTTGGTTCTTGGCCATTTTCATTGGCGCCATTTTAGCCCTCCAAGTAGCCGGCCTGGTCATCGACCTCGTATTTAACAAACAGTTCACCCTCCCCATCGCCAACACCGCCCACATTGTCGGAGCCCTCATCGGCGTCGCTTTAGGAAAGAGAGCCTTCTTTGCTCAAAGGGTGCATGTATGAGCAAAAAACAAGAAATTAACCACAGAGGACACAGAGAGCACAGATATAGGAAGGGAGAAGGAGCGCATTCACTTTTTCTCTCTTTTCCTATCTCTGTGTCCTCTGTGGTTAAATTTTCCCCTGCAGGAGCCCCCAACCCATGAGCATTCGCGATCTCACCATTCTAGGCTGCTCCAGTCAGCAACCCACCCGCTTCCGCAACCACGGCGCCTACCT
>CAYHED010000152.1:0-3752 GCA_964355615.1 uncultured bacterium | reverse complement strand
CAAGTGAGCCGTCTCGTGTATGGCCCCCCCCTCTAACTCAATCGATCCAGCCAGCTTGTCTCGATACAGCTCTTGGATGTCTTGGTACGCCGCCCGCTCCGTCAACTTCTCCCCTAACGGACGCCCCATGCGGCGAGTCATCAGAGCCTCTATTTTAGCAGCCGACTCCCCTACCAGCTCCATGATCCCAGAGACCCCCTCACGAGTCTTCTCCTCTCTCCAATCGGTCTTCGGATCCTGGACCATCCCCACCAAATAGCGGTACACCACCCCATAGGT
This sequence comes from uncultured bacterium, assembly GCA_964355615.1. Lineage (GTDB taxonomy): Bacteria > Chlamydiota > Chlamydiia > Chlamydiales > SM23-39 > CAIVVG01. The sequence continues at coordinate 3,473 of CAYHED010000152.1, read as the reverse complement.
CCAGTCGAGAACCTCAAAAATCTCCTCAGTCCCTTCCCCGCCCAGCCATTCAACTTGGTCAAACTCTTCAGCGTGAGTCACTAAGCGATTTTCCCCAACCACCCCTAAAGAAGGAGGGTTACTGAGGTCGATCGATGCAATCGCGCTCAAATTTTCCATTGCGCTTTGAAACTCAGCGACTTCTTTCACTTTGTTTGACATAATAACGACCTCACGATCTTATTATTATACTAACTGAGATTAATTGCAACTAGGCATAATTAATTAATGAAAAAAAATTAACCACAGAGGCACAGAGGAGAGGGAGGTAGCACAGAGGGAAGAGTTCCCTTTTTGCGAGGGCAAAAAGGGAAAATCGCTGCCGCGAAGCGCGGCAAGTGGAAAAGCGTCCTTGCTCTTGCCGCGTCCCGCGGCAGGACACTCTCTTTTTTGCTCTCGCAAAAAAGAGATTTTTCTCCTCTGTGCTACCTCCCTCTCCTCTGTGTCTCTGTGGTTATTTTTTTTTGATCCCTACGAGGGGGCCCTGTGGTTATTTTTTTTGATCCCTACGAAGGGCCCCTGTCGCTGCGCCACTCTAGGTAATTGCAGACGCAGGAGGTCGCCCAGACGACGAGCCCCCCAACCACAACCCCCGAAAAGGCCACGACATGAACCCCAAATGGAACTACCGCGATAACGGTAAAGGCGCCGAAGCTGATCACAAAGCTGATGATAGCCAACTTCTGAATAGAGAAGGGGATCTCCATAATGGCGTAGAAGGGAAAGATCGATGCATTGAGGAAGCCGACGATCAGGGAAAAGAACAGGTCGGCGAGCACGTTCGGCACCTGCTCAAACTGGGCAATTTCAATGCCGGGAGCCACCCGATCGATAAAAAAGACGACTAAAAAGTTCAAAAAGAGACTTCTTATATAATTCATGGGTTTCCTGGCGGGGGTTCTGTCTTCACGCTGGTCTTTTTTATTTCGCGTATATGTGCTAGAATACTTCCTACGGTTACGATTGTCGAAGCGATAAAATACCCTTCGATGCTCTCCACGCGGAGATCAATCGGGATGAGCCGGATGAGCGCATAGGCGGAAAAGTTAAGGATGATCGTAGCCAAAATCGTCTTTGTTAGAAGGGCGCCCTTATCAACAAGCCTCAAAACAGGGTAGATCAAGCTGTTTAAAAGAGCTAACACTAGAGCAAAGGGGATTTCCCCTCCAATATGCGGTAGCTTGTGGGGGCCTTTCACCACAATACCCGGAATAACATGATTTGCAAAGAAAATGACCAGAAAATTGACCAACCAACCTTGAATATATTTCATAATACCCTCTTTTTTTTACCCTACAGAAAGATCATTAGTTTGACAATCCTGCTGTTTTTAGCCGCTTGCTCGGCCGCTCCTCGCCCTGCAAACGAGCTGCGCCTCTCTTTTATGGCGGATCCTCTCACGCTCGATCCTCGTCAGGGGGGCGACTTCATTTCCGCCACTCTTCACTGCATGCTCTATGAAGGGCTCACCCGCTGCGGGGAGGATGGCTCTCTGGAACTAGCTTTAGCCCAAGAAGTGGAGATCTCCCCTGACGGGAAAACTTACCTTTTTCATTTGAGACCTACGACCTGGAACGACGGTTCCCCCGTCACCGCTTTTGACTTTGAGAGAAGCTGGAAGAGTATCTTAGATCCCCGATTCCCCTCTTTGTGCTCCTATCTTCTCTCTCCGATCCAAGAGGTCGAAGCGACGAGCGAGACTACGCTTCAAGTCGAGCTCAAGAGGCCCACGCCCCATTTTTTGTCCCTGACCGCGTTTCCGTTGCTTTTTCCCGTTTCTCCGCTAGGAATCAGCAATGGCCCGTTTTCAACAGAGAAGATGATCGCTGGACAGGAGATTGTTTTAAAGAAAAATCCCCATTACTGGAACTGCGAGGCGGTTTCCTTAGAGAAGATTCACATCAGCATCCTCCCCCACGAAATGACCGCCTGGCAGCTGTTTGAACGAGGAGAACTCGATTGGCTCGGAGGTTCGATCTCTCCCATCCCCCCCGACATCTTGGAAAATGTCCGCTCCGACCTCCACTTCCACCCGATTGCGGCGACCACCTTTTGCACGTTCAATACGCAAACCTTCCCCTTTCAAAATAGCTCTTTAAGAAAAGCCTTTTCCTATGCGATCCATCGTGAAGAATTGGCTCAAAGGGGACAGATTCCAGCTCAGCAGTGCCTTCCCCCCAGTCTCGCAAAAGGGCTCAAGCAGAATCTGACAGACGTGCCGCTTGCTCGGAAGGCGTTTGCGCAAGCGCTCGAAGAACTGGGTATCCAAGCAAAAGATCTAGATGGGATTGTCCTCTATTTCAAAGGGGGGCAAACAGACAAGCGGCTCGCTCAAATGCTCCAAAAACAATGGAAGGAGGTGTTGGGGGTAACCGTCGTGTTGCAAGAGCTCGATTTCAAAAGTCACATGGACAGGCTTCACACCCGCAGCTACCAACTCTCCATCGCCTCTTGGATTGCACAATTCCACGACCCGATCAATTTAGCTGAGCGATTTTCCAGCCTTGAAAACAGGAAAAACTTCCCCGCCTGGGACAGCCCCGAATATCAGAAGTGCATAGAGAGTATCAAGAACGCCCTCGATGAAAAGAGCCGAGATGAGTCGATTGCAAGGGCAGAACAGTTGCTTTCCGAAGAAATGCCGATCGCTCCTTTGTACCACTGGAGCAATCCGAGCCTGTCTAACCCCCACCTTGAAGGCTTAATAACAACCCCTTGCGGCGGTATTTTATTTGACCGTTGCAAAAAAACAATAAATATTCCATAAAGGATGACCAATGAAGAGTAAGTGGTTTGTATTTTTGATCGCATTGTTCGGGTTCGGACCCGGATGTTCTCCCAAGCCTGCCCAAAAAGGAACCGGGAAGCACCCTTTGCGCACTTGTCTGTTTATGGATCCAGCGACTCTCGATCCGAGAAAAAATGGCGACGTCTACTCTTCCACCATCAATTTTCTCCTCTACGAAGGGCTCACCCGCATTCGCCCCGACGGAAGCACCGATCTAGCGCTCGCCCAATCGGTTGATATCTCCGAAGATGGGAAGACTTATACCTTTCACTTGCGCGAAGCCTTCTGGAACGATGGACACCCGATCACAGCAGACGATTTTGAGTACTCTTGGAAAAAAATCTTGGACCCTCGCTTCGCATCCCCTTGTCCCCACCTTTTTTTCGCCATCAAAAATGCAGAGCTGGCGGCTAGCGGTGATGTGGAGCCCAGTGAAGTCGCTGTGCGAGCCCTCGATGAAAAAACACTCCAAGTAGAGCTAGAAAACCCCACTCCCTACTTTCTTTCGTTGATCAGCTTCTGCAACTTTTACCCCATTCCGAAACACGTCGAGGTGCTGAACCCCTTTTGGCAGAATGTCAATCATAAGGGCTTGGTATCGAGCGGCCCGTTTGAACTGGTCGACTGGACCCACAATCGGGAAATC
>CAYHED010000151.1:0-3763 GCA_964355615.1 uncultured bacterium | reverse complement strand
GATCCGAGTAGGTAGTGGATTTGGGGATAGTGCTCCTTGAGGAGCTCGCTGTGTTTTTGCACCATGCACCCGGCGACGATCACCTTGGCGTCTTGTTTCTTCACCGCAAAAAGCTCGCCGATGGTAGCTAACCCCTCTTGGCGGGATGCCTCGAGAAAGCCGCATGTATTGACGACGAGGAAGTCGGCTTCTTCGGGTTGGGAAGTGATCTGGTAGCCCGCGCGGAGCAAGATACCGATCATCACCTCGCTGTCGACGAGGTTACGCGCGCAGCCGAGGCTGGTGAAGTGGAACGAATTCTTAGAGTCTGGAATAGGGCTCAACATGTGGGAGAATTATACTTTGTGCTAAGATACAAGGCAAAGGAAAAGAAATGGCTGCTTATCTTTTGAGAAAAGGGGGGATTCTCCTCATATCGCTCTGGTCTATCATTACCGGGACCTTTTTTCTCATGCATGCCATCCCTGGCGACCCCTTCATCGGGGATCGGGTCATTCCGGAGGAGGCTCTCCGCGCCCTTCACGCCTATTACGGCCTCGATCAGCCCCTTTGGATCCAGTATATAAATTATTTGAAAGGACTCTGCTCGGGCAATTTGGGCCCCTCGATCGTCTATCAGGGGCGTTCTGTCAACCAGTTCATCACCGAGGGGTTCCCGGTCTCTTTACTCCTGGGGTTTCAGGCTCTTTGCATTGCGATTCCCACGGGGATTTTCCTCGGCACCTGGGCCGCCTTGAAAAAAAATCTGTGGCAAGATACTTTTTGTATGGTTGTTTCCACCATCGGGATCTCGGTTCCCAATTTCGTTCTGTCCTGCTTTCTTCAGTTTGTTTTTTCGGTCAAGCTCCACGTTCTCCCGGTAGCTCGCTGGGGGTCTTTAGAACATATGATTTTGCCCATGATCGCCTTAGCCGCCCTCCCCACCGCTTTTATCGCTCGCCTCACCCGCTCTAATATGATTGAGGTGATGCAGCAAGACTACATCCGCAGCGCGAGGGCCAAGGGGCTTCCCCTCTTCCGCATTGCCATTCAGCACGGGTTGAGAAACGCCCTCCTCCCCGTCATCGGCTACCTCGGCCCCGTAGTCAGCCACATCCTCACGGGGAGCTTCATGGTAGAAAAAATCTTTGCCATCCCCGGCCTCGGCCAGTGGATGATCCACAGCATCAACGGAAGGGACTACCCGATGATTTTGGGGCTCACCGTCTTTTTCAGCACGCTCCTCATCTTGAGCACCTTTGCTGTAGACCTGCTGTACGCTTTGTTAGATCCGCGGATCCGGCTAGCTGGGAGGAGGGCGCTTCATGGATAGGGGGGGGGGAAATGAACCACAGAGGCACAGAGAGGAGAGAGGTAGCACAGAGGTAGGGCGCTGCCCTACGACCCGGCAAAGGGCTTATGCCCTTTGCAAACCCTTTTCGAATAGGATTCCAAAGGACGAAAGTCCTTTGGCAGGGGTATGGGGACAGCGTCCCCATCTCTGTGCTACCTCTCTCCTCTCTGTGCCTCTGTGGTTAATTTCCCCCCTCGCCCCCCAAAGGAGGCCCGCCCATGGATAATGCCTGGACCCGCATCGTCCAAAACCCGAAGGGGCTGATCGCGCTCAGCATGCTGGGGCTCCTCCTCTTTTTAGCCCTCGTCGGCCCCCATTGCTCCCCCTATTCCTACTCCGACATCCACCTGGAGCTCAAAAACCACCCCCCTTGCTCCCAATTTTGGTTTGGGACTGATGAGTTGGGGCGGGACCTCTTTAGCCGCGTCTGGTGGGGAGCGAGAATTTCCCTCTTTATTGGGATCACCGCGGCCTTGATTGATGGGGGCATCGGCGTGATTTACGGCGCCACGGCAGCCTATTTTGGAGGGAAGACCGAAGAGCTGATGATGCGCTTTTGCGATGTGCTCCACGCAATCCCCTATCTGCTCGTCGTGATTTTGCTCACAGTCATCCGCGGCACCGGGATTTTTACGATCTTGATCGCGATGACCCTCACCGGCTGGATCAATATGGCGCGCATTGTCCGCGGACAAATCCTCCAGATCCAACAAGCAGAGTTTGTCGCAGCAGCGAAAACCATGGGAGCCTCCCCTTTCCGCATCCTCTTTTACCACCTCATCCCCAATGCAATGGGCCCTATCGTCGCCACCATGACCCTCACCGTTCCAACCGCGATTTTTACAGAAGCTTTCTTGAGTTTTCTAGGCCTCGGAGTCCAAGCCCCCACAGCGAGCTGGGGCGTGATGGTCAGCGACGGCGTCAGCGCCATGCGCTACTATCCATGGAGACTCATTTTCCCAGCGAGCCTCATCACCTGGACCATGTTCTCATTCAACCTACTCGGCAGCGCCCTACAAAATGTCCTCGACCCCCGAAGGGAGGAGACATGACTCTCCTAAAAGTGGAAAACCTCTCGATTGCATTCGGCAAAGTAAAAGCGGTTCAAGGGATTAGCTTCCCTTTAGAAGCCGGAGAAAGCGTTGGCATTGTCGGCGAGTCGGGGTCGGGAAAAACAGCAACCATCCACGCCCTCACAGGTTTGAGCGAAGCTACCGCAATTTCTGGCCGCGCCCTTTTTGAAGGAGAAGATCTTTTGAGCAAAACGGAAAAAGAGCTCCAAAAGATCCGAGGCAAGAAAATTGGCCTGATGTTTCAAGACCCCATGACCTCGCTCAACCCCACTATGAAAATCGGCGACCAAATCGCGGAAGGGCCCCTCTACCACGGCCTGATCTCTAAAAGGGAAGCTCGGGCAGAAGCGATCCAGTGGCTCCGCCTTGTCGGCGTCCCCGATGCCGCAATGAGAATCGATCAATATCCGATTCAGCTGAGCGGAGGGACCCGCCAAAGAGTCACCCTCGCGATTGCCGCTTCCTGCCACCCCTCCCTTCTCATCGCCGACGAACCCACGACCGCACTCGACGTAACTGTCCAAGCGCAAATTCTCGACCTCCTCAAACAAATGCAAGAACGACTCAAGATGAGCCTCCTCATCATTACCCACGATATCAGCGTCGTCTCTAACCTCTGCGACCGAGTCATCGTGATGCACGCCGGAAGAATTGTCGAACAAGGGGCTGTCAGCGAAGTACTCCTCTCCCCCCGCCACCCCTACACCCAAATGCTCCTCTCCGCCCGCAAACAATTCCGTGGAGCGCCAGGAGTATTAGTATGAACCCCCTTGTTCAAGTGAAAAATCTCTCCAAGACCTACTGGGTTCAAAGACGCGCTCTCACAGCCCTCCACAATATCAGCTTTTCCATTCAGCGAGGAGAGACGCTCGGCCTCGTAGGAGAATCGGGCTGTGGAAAATCGACCCTCGCCCGCATCCTCATCGGACTGACCCCTGCCACACAAGGAGAGCTCCTCTTAGACGGAACCCTCCTCCCCAAGCGAAGAGATTTGAGCATGATCCGCAAAATGCAAATGGTCTTCCAAGACCCCTACGGCTCCCTCAACCCCCGCATGTCGATCCGAGAAATCATCCAAGAACCAGCCCTCATCCACAGACGAACCATCGATATCGACCAACTGCTCTTGCAAGTCAACTTGCCCGCTGCCGCCCAAGAACGCTATCCCCACCAATTTAGCGGCGGACAAAGACAACGCATCGCCATTGCCCGCGCCCTGACCCTCCAACCCGACCTCCTCATCTGCGACGAGTCTCTCTCCGCCCTCGACGCCTCCATCCAAGCCCAGATTGCCGCCCTCCTCCTTCGCCTCCAAAAAGAGCTCGGCCTCACCTACCTCTTTATCTCCCACGACCTC
>CAYHED010000150.1:0-3916 GCA_964355615.1 uncultured bacterium | reverse complement strand
AATGGCTGAGCTCTGGGGAACAGCGATCTTATCTCTCCTCTTTTGGGGGTTTGCTAATGAGGTAACTACCGTCAAAGAGGCGAGGCGCTACTACGGCGTCCTCATGATTGGAGCAAATATTGCCGGCATCTTTTCTGGCCAAGTTTCTGTCTATTTCGCTGGGGATATTTTTATCTCCTCGATCCCCTACGGGAAAAATGCCTGGGACCAATCAATTCTGTTTCTCAACTGCGTCATCATCGTCTCAGGGGTCATTACGATTGCCCTCTACCGATGGCTCAATAAAGTAGCCATCCCCCCCGGCGACCATCACCCGACGCCGATAAAAGAAGAAAAAGTCAAACTGTCGATGCGCAAAAATTTTGCATACCTCGCTAACTCAAAATATTTACTTTGCATCGCCGCTATTGTTTTGGCCTACAACGTCGCGATCAATCTGATCGAGGTGGTTTGGAAAAATCAGATCCGGCAGGTCTACCCGAATCCCAGCGAATACAGCGCCTACATGGGCGAAGTGATGACCCTCATGGCCATCATCGCTACGTTAGTCTCTATTTTTATCACAGGCAATATCATGCGCCGCTTTTCGTGGACTGTAAGTGCGCTCATCCCCCCCGTTCTCATCCTCCTGACCGGCCTCTCCTTTTTCGTTTTCGTCTTGTCCCACCACTTCAACGTCACCTGGATCGATAGCGTCGCCACCTTCTTCGGCTCGACTCCGTTGCTCCTCAGCGTATCTCTCGGCTCCTTACAAAACTGCGTGACTCGCGCCTCCAAATATACCCTCTTCGACGCGACCAAAGAGATGGCGTTTATTCCCCTTAGCCGAGAGTCGAAACTGAAGGGCAAAGCGGCCATTGATGGCGTCGGCTCCCGCCTCGGCAAATCGGGCGGCTCTGTGATCCACCAAGGACTTCTCATGTTCTGCACCACCGTTGCAGCGAGCACACCGTATGTCGCAGTGATCTTCCTCGGCGTCGTCCTCGTCTGGATTCTAGCGGCCGTTTCTCTAGGGAAACAGTTCGATGCCCTATCCAAAGAAAAGACCACCCTCGAAATTCAGGATCCGGCCCCTCCTTTGACGACTTCTCATGCCTAAAAATTATAGGATTTGATATAATATTCTCTATGCTCACACTCTCAAATGGCCTCTCTTTTATTCGAGCTCCCTTGGCCCTCCTTTTCCTCCAGGAAAACGTGTCCCTGCGGATGTGGGCCGTCATTTTGGCCATGATCACCGATAGTATCGATGGATACTTGGCCAGACGGAGCCAGTCGAGCAGTCGATTTGGAGCCATCCTCGACCCCACGATGGATAAATTTTTTGTCTACTTTGCATTGACGGTTTTATTCTTAGAAGAAAAGGTGGGAGCATTGGAGACAGTGGCCTTCCTTTCTCGAGATTTTTCTTTGTGTCTCTATGGGACCTTGATGCTGACAACTCGGAGATGGAAGACCATTGAGTTCAGGGCGATCCGTTGGGGGAAAATCACAACGGCCCTGCAGTTCGTTGTTCTCCTGGGAATCTTAGTGGGGATCTCATTTCCGTGGCCTGTTTTTGTCCTGTTCCCCATCATGGGGTGGTTCGCATTTCTCGAGCTCTACCGCAGACCCATAGAATTAACCACAGAGGCACAGAGACAGAAGAGGTAGCACAGAGCTGTCCATCCTTATATCTTGTAATTTTCCCTGGGGTGTGGGGCCTCCCCACCTCTGTGGTTATTTTTTTTGACCCTCACAGGTTAGAAAAGGGACTGGACGACTGCTCAAATCCCCCGCCCCTTCTCCTATTTTTCAATTCAGAACGAATGGAAAAAAGGAGGTCTTGGTCAAAGTCTTTCTTCTCCGCCCACTGAAGATATTCGACGGGAATCTCATCAAACTTACGCCCTTTGTGCTTGCCTAAAGGCATCGCTCTCATTTTGATCGGTTTTTGGAGCACTTGCAAAATCTGCTCGGTCGTCTTATAGGATTTAGAGAGATACTTAAATACCTCTATATTGGTAATCACGTCGCTCATAGCGCGGTGAGCGCCGGCGGGCTCAATGTTAAAATGTTCTCGGAGTCGTTGGAGAGAATTGACCGGGCTTTCCCCATAAAGGCGGGCCATCCGAAGAGTATCGATATGAGCCTGCTCCCGAATATGGGTCGGCAGTCCAGCCCGTTTTGCTTCGGCGGCGATCAGGGCAATATCAAAATTGATCCCATGTCCCACAATGATGTGCCCTTCAATCATCTTCAATACTTGGGGCAACACTTCTCCAATTTTAGGCTTGCCTTGCAACATCTCTTTGGAAATTTTATGGATGTCTTGAGATGCTCCCGGGATATCGCATTCTGGATCTACTAGTGTCTCAAATTGTTGCAAAATGCGATCGAAAGTAAAAGTCGCAACGGCCACCTCAATGATCCGGTCTTTTTCCGTTTCGAGCCCAGTGGATTCGCAATCGACGCATACAAACACATCTTCCTGAATAAGGCTCATAAAATTTGTTCAATCCTTTTAGTAAGCAAGACCCTGGCAAAGGGTTCTTTAACGGAATAAGAGAGCACTTCTGCCTGAGTGACTTGCCTTACTTGCTCTATTTTGGCATCTCGCTCAGCTTTTTTCAGTTTATCCATCTTGGTCACAATCACACAAAGGGGGATCTTGCGGTGGTGGGCCCACTCGATTAAGGAGAGCTCTTCTTCTGTGATTTCTCGTCTACTATCGGTTAAAAGAAAAACTAATTTCAAAGAGGTGCTTGTATTGAGATAGGTATCAATGGCTTTGGACCAGGCGGCGACAGCAGAGGGGGGAGCTTTTGCAAAACCGTAACCGGGAAGGTCGACCAACACCCATTCGTCTCCAATGGAGTAAAAATTCAAAAGCTGCGTTTTTCCAGGTGTGGACGATGTTTTAGCGAGCCCCTGCTGACTGAGCAAGTGATTGATCAGGCTCGATTTCCCCACATTGGAGCGCCCTGCGAGAACAATCTCGGGGAGGGGGTTGCCTCGAGGATCTTTAAGGAGAGGAAATGCATCGAGAGTCGAGAGGAGATAGCGCCCTTTTTTCAACATAGTACCTCTCTCCCCTCTGCGCAGTAAGCAAACTGGATCCAACGGGTGTTTGGGGGGAGCAATTCTTGAATCCGCTCCGGCCACTCAATGACACACACGCCCCCTTTTTCAAAATACTCCTCGAATCCCAGCGCCAAGAAATCGGCGCTGCTTTTAAGGCGATAGAGGTCAAAGTGAAAAAGCCCTGGGTACACATTCAGAAGGACAAAAGTGGGGCTCGGGGTAGACCCTTCCACCCCAAGTCCCTCGGCTAGGCCCTGGACAAAGGTGGTCTTGCCTGCGCCCAACTCCCCGCTGAGGGCCAATACAGCATTGGGGGGGAGGTCTAATGCCATGTGCCTTCCGAGATCGATTAACTCTTCAGCGGAGCGACACTTCACTCCGACTCGACCCATTTTTTCAGGTAAGGCTCAAACTCAGTATGCTGGGAGAGAGCTTCTACAAACTCGGCAATTCGGTCTTCTGTCAAATGTTTTTCGATAAAGGCCAAGAACTTCTCTTGAATTTGGAAGCGGTTCTGGTTTTGCACTTCAAGGAGCGTGAGATATTTGATGTGATTTTTCTTAAAATCATCGATCACGGCCGCTTTGGTATTAAATAATTTACCCGTAATGGCTGAAGAGTAAACCACCTTTTTCATCGAGGCTTTCCGCTCACTCGTGTAGTTTTTGATGACGTCGGGATCTTCTGATACAAAAAATCTCTTCACAGGGAGCCCACCCACCCGCTCTTTATTCTCAGGACAGCTCGCGACCCAGTCGTAAATAGCGTCTTGGGGGTTGGGATGGGTATTATCGCCAAACACTTTCCCTGTGAAAGGGCAGATATAGATCTTTTTAGTCTGGTCGTTGACGCT
>CAYHED010000149.1:0-3978 GCA_964355615.1 uncultured bacterium | reverse complement strand
ATCTAGGGCATTCGGACACAGACACGAGAGCCCTACCCAGAAAGCGAAGAATTATACAACAAGGCCGGATGCCCCACTATCGTAGTTCCGAATCACAGAGAGTTAAAAGTCGGAATGGAACACGCGCTGAAAAAAGAATTACAAAATATTTCAAAGAAATAGAGGATGCCGTGAGATATCATTTTAAAGTTCATAAAGAGGGAAAGGGTTTTTGGGCGCAATGCATTGAACTGGTAGGGTGCTTTACGCAGGCCGATTCTATAAAAGAACTCCAAGAGAATATGGAAGAGGCTCTGAATCTCTATGTTCAGGAACCCGAAGATTCTAAAGATTTAGCCGCGCTGCCTGACGACTCTATTAAAAAATCTAAAAACGTCATCGAAGTCCCTTTAGATCCAGAGGTCGCTTTTGCATTTATGGTGCGATATTACCGTACTCAGCATGGGTTGACTCAGCATCAAGCTGCGAAATTAATGGGATTTGAGACGATCTATAGTTACCAGAGATTAGAAGCAAAGAAGTGCAACCCCACACTGAAAATTCTTTCAAGGGTCAAAAAACTTTTTCCAGATTTTTCTATCGACTATGCGCTAGGTTATTAGGGGCCTGCCTTTCCAGTACAAGCAGCCAGAAAAAAGCTCTCTGTTGTCAGAGAGCTTTTATGAATTACGATGTGTGGGACAAGAATTCGCAGACGAGAGGGACGTTGACTGGCATAGGGAGGGAAACCTGCTCCAACGCGGGGGAGGAGAGGAGTTTGCCAGAGAATTTGTCCTCATCGAGGCCCATGTATTCGGGGATCTCGCGGTTGATCGCTTCTTGTGCGTGTTGGATCGCCTTCATTTGGCGAGAGGCGGGACGGATAGAAACAACCATGCCTGGGCGGACGAAGAAAGACCTTCGGTCCACTTTTTTGCCATCCACTTGGATGTGGCCGTGGGAGACGAGCTGCTGCGCGCCAAAGATGGTCGAGGCAAAGCGGAGCCTGTAAACTACGTTGTCCAAACGGCACTCGAGCATCTCGAGGAAGAGGTGAGCAGTGTTGCCCTTCTTCTCCAGAGCTTTTCTGTAGTAGTTCACGAGCTGCTTTTGGCTGATCATACCAAAGATCGCCTTGAGTTTTTGCCGTTCTTCGAGCTGGGCGCCGAAGTCTGATTTTTTCTTGCGCTTCGCACCATGCATACCAGGAGGGTTCTGCTTGTGGAGCATGGGGTTGCGCGCTTTGCCAAAGATGTTGGCGGCGAAGCGGCGTGCGATGCGGTTTTTAGGTCCTCTGTAACGAGCCATTGGTTCTCCGAAAATAGTTCGATTTCAAGTAAGACAGCATACTGGAGAGGTGATTTTTTGAACAAGCTCATTTTCTGAGTTCTCGTAATCAATGACTTAGGGGCGATTGCTAGAAAAGAGGTGTCTGGTGTAATATTTTTCTCCAACAAGGGAATTGATATGACGACGAAGATCAACGATGTGAACTTAGACTATTACCTACCTATCATGGGAACGGTGTTGTCTTTGGTGGCTTGGGAGGGGTATCAAAATTATTTTGAGGAAGCACATAACAGAGTGGCTGTAGAAAAGAGTGGGTGCGGGGGAATAAGCCTAGGGTTCAGCAATAGAGAGACTATAAGGCTGTGTGAGGGCAGAAAAGAGATACAAACCTTAGCTCAGGCCAGAACTTATAATAACCTCTGGACCGGTGCACTCGTCATTGCCGCAGTGGCCAGCGGTGTTTTGTCCTTTCCCGTGGGAGTCGCGATCTTTGCGACCAATTTGGCCCTCAGTTCCTGGTGCATCTATGACCTAAAAACAAGGGTCGCCGATCTTCAACATCGCCTTTATCAGACCATCCCGCAGCCGACATAAACGCCTTCCGACAGGAATTGCCAGAAAAGGGGTTTTGGGGTACTATTTTCCATCTATGGAATATGTGTGTTTGGCTTATTACTCTGTTGCTCCGATTGAAGACCCCCGGAAGGAGATCGCCCTCCATCAGGAGTTTTTCCGGACGAGGGATTTTAAAGGAAGGATTTACATCTCCGAGCAGGGGATCAATGGTCAGGCGAGCGGCCTGCAGGCACACGCCCAAGAATACCAAGACTGGCTCCACACCCGCTATCCGGATGTCCCTTTTAAGGCCCACGCGGTCAAAGAGCACGCATTTCCCAAGATGACGGTCAAGTACCGCAAGCAGCTCGTGGCGATCGATTTTCCTGTCGACTTTTCTCAGAGGGGGGAGTCGGTTTCCCCAGATCGCTGGGACGAGATGCTGGACAAGAGGGACGCCAATACCCTCGTCCTCGATGTGCGCAATGACTACGAGTGGAAAATAGGCCATTTTGAGGGGGCGGAGCTCCCTAAATTAGAGACTTTTCGACAATTTCCCTCGTATGCTCAAGAGCTCAAGGAAGAGCGCGACCCGAAAAAGACGGTCGTGATGATGTATTGCACGGGCGGCATCCGCTGTGAGTTTTTTTCCGCGGTGCTGAAAGAGCAGGGCTTTGAGAACGTCTACCAGCTCGATGGGGGCGTCATCCAATACGGCTTGGAGAAAGGGTCGAATAAGTGGAAGGGGAAGCTCTTTGTCTTTGACGATCGTCTCGTAGTGCCTCTTTCTGAGGACGCAGAAGTGATCAGTCAGTGCAAACACTGCAACACGCCGAATGATGTCTATTACAACTGCGCCAATACGGACTGCAACGACCTCTTTACCTGTTGTCTCGATTGCCTGAAAAGCCACAAAGGTTGCTGCTGCGTTACTTGTGAAACGGCTCCGCGAGTGCGCCCTTATCGCGAAGATGGCTCTTCCAAACCGTTTCGAAAAATGGCCCACTCGTGCTGCTCTATCAGCTAGAGTTCAGAGGGGCTTCTGTGTGGGTGCGGCTCCAAGAGAAGGGGACGCGCCGCATTCTTTACCTCGACACACTGCAGGCTTTGGCTCAGCCGATTGACCGAGCGCCGCTTGCCTTGCTCACGAGGGGACTGATTCGTCCCTCTTCGCGGGAGACACTCTCCTTTCAACAGATTGAAATTCCCGTGGCTCATGTGGGCGAGGCGCTGCAGCTCATGGCTGCGACGGGGCGTCTATTTTTTCAGGGGAAATGTTTAGTGGCCGCAACCGCAAAAATTTCTTGGGAAGGGGAGCTCCCTTCAACGGTCAGAGCCACAGTTCACATCGGCACTGAGCGCATTCCCCTCGAGCAATTAGAAAAAATCAACGCCTCCTGGTTCATTCACGGCGCACTCACCGGCGCAGTAGAGTGCCCCATTCCGTGGCGCTGGGCGGAAGCTTGTAGATCGGGACCCACTCTCCTCGAAGGGGTGCAAAAAAAGCGGTTTTTAGAAGAGGAGCCTCTCATCGTATGGACGGCGCCACCGCCGGAACTGATTTTACAAGATTCCATCGGATGTTCAGCAACACTCAAAGACTCTTCCTGGGAAAAAGATCTCCTCGAGGTGGGTTTTATTCGGAAACAAGTAGGTCAGTACTACTGTCCCACCGATCGGGTGCGCGAAGTGCTCCGCTTTCTTCTCGAACTGGGGTGGCGTGTCACCGATTTTCGGGGCAGACGCGTTCTCTTACAAAGCGGGCTTGAGTGGCAAGTGACTGAAGAGCACGGACAGATCTCCGTCCGAGGAATCCTTTCGTTTCAATCAGAAAAAGTTCCCCTCCGCGCAGTCAAAGGTCCGTGGATTGAGATCAACTCTACCAGCATCGGGCTCTTAGACCCCCTTCCTCCCCTCGAAGGAGAGTGGTTTGATGATGCGCTCCTCATCCCCAAATACAAGGGAGCGCAGTTGGAGTCGCTATTAGACGCTCCTCAAGCTCAGTGGGATGAGACTGTCCGCACCTTTGTATCGGGCTTTTCCCGCACCGTTGAGGAAACCCCTCCTGCAGAGACTTTTCGGGCCACTCTCCTCCCGTACCAGCAAAAAGGGCTCGACTGGCTCAATTTTTTACACTCGCTTAAGTTTGGAGCT
>CAYHED010000148.1:0-4009 GCA_964355615.1 uncultured bacterium | reverse complement strand
CCAAAACCCGCCCACAAGCATCACTCTGACAACAACCGGAATTACCAGTCAGGATGCGCAAGGCGTCTCTACCCCCCTGAGCCTCCCCAAGCTTGAAAAGAGCTTCCTGAATTTTGTGACTACCTGCGTACAATTCAAAAGAGCGGAAATCAAGCCCTCCCCAACACCCCCCGCTTCGCAAGCAGCGGCAGCAACACCCCCCTCAATAGGAGTCGCCGCAGCACCCACACCCCGCCTACCCGCTGCTCCCGCAGCGGCAAGAAGGCCAACCACGCCCCCAGTAGAAGATCCTGGGGACGCCACTGCATTCCTCACTTCACCGCCTCGTAATCCCGCACCTGCTGGGAGACGTCGTTGGTCAGATTGTGGTAACATATAATTTTTAGACATACTAAAAAAGAATTACCCGTCTACCAAGAAAGTTAAAAACAGAATATACATAGTAATTAATTAACATTTAATTAATAACGCGTTTTTGGTATAATATAGTTATGATTTCATCACTATCGCTAGCAGGAAGCTGCACATTTAGATTCATTCAGAGTAAAGCTGCGGAGTATTTAGACTCAGAGATGAGCCGCACCGTTCTACGCGTAGCTGCCGTAGGAGCGGCCCTTTACGCCGGGAAACGGATCCTCGACGCCCTGCGCAGCCCCACCACCCTACCGACCGCCCCTGCCGCGGCGCCCGTTCCCGCCGCGGTCGTAGCTCCACCCGCTAAACCAAAGGCAGTTGCCCCAACGCCCAGAGAAGCACCGAGCCCAGATCGGGGGTGCATTGTTCAACAACCTGAAGATGGAAACTGCTGGCTACATGCCTGTATTGAAGGTCTAAAACAACTGAAGATTCCCGTTGGCGACGTTCACACATTACGTAATGAAGTCGTTGTTTGGATGCGAAGACACTACGCGCACGATCCACAATTGCAAGAGTACGTAGCTCGGGCTATTGAGGCCGATCAGAACGCGCGGCAAACACAATTAGAAGAGCATAGAATCAGCCTGATAAGCATAGGATTACTAAATCTTGAA
This sequence comes from uncultured bacterium, assembly GCA_964355615.1. Lineage (GTDB taxonomy): Bacteria > Chlamydiota > Chlamydiia > Chlamydiales > SM23-39 > CAIVVG01. The sequence continues at coordinate 2,978 of CAYHED010000148.1, read as the reverse complement.
TTACCCCCAGAAGATCAATTGGACTTGTCTTTAGCAGACATTCAGGAACAGTTTGGTGAAATTGAGATAACAGAACGGAACCTCAATAGATACTACACCCCCGAACTCTATTTTGAGGTCATAGAAAACAATAAACAGTTTGGTGGCGCTGCCGAATTTTACGCAATCTCACAGATCTACAACATGAGCATCGTTATTTGGAGGGACTTTGGTTCTCGAATCACCATGGAGCCAGACGTTCCTCTCCTGCACGATCAAAGCCGCGGAGTGATTGATGTGGTGCTGACCCCAAAGAGCGACCACTTCAACTATCTAGCCCTCGGCCGCATTGCTCATTAGCCTTGTGCGTGATGGGCCACATACATAATCTTGGCCAAAGTCTTGATTGTGGGATTTTTCATTTTCATCAGATTGTACATAGTCGATCGAGGCACTCCAGCCTCTTTGAGAAATTTCGATTTATTGATCGCCTCCAAATGACTTTCAACAACTTCCATCACTCCGTCAGGATCATTGTCAATTAAACATTCCATAATTGCGGCACCAATTAATTTTATATCTCCGAGCGTTTCGACAGGGTCGAATGCGGTAATCCCAACGTCATCGCGCATGACAGAGACAAGTTTATCTCTTTTTTTGTACGACTTTGGTCGACTCAATGTAAATGTTCTTCGCTTGCGAGACAGTTTTGTCTTGACCATTTTTATTGCCTCCTAAAAGCAGTAAAATCTTTTTCTCAGGAAAATACGAGTAGTAGACCCTTTTCCCATCATTCCACCGTAACTCCCATACAGCGTCTTTTAACATCCCCTTCTCATAAAAAGAAACGGATTTGTGATCGCCAAAGTGCCCGTGCTCTTCAATCTTTGAGATCCTCTTCGAGACCTGTACCCGAGTTCTGGCTGGTTGCTGATTTAACCAGTCTGTAAACTCAGTAGCTTTCAAGACTCGGTAGCCGCTCTCTTCCATGGCCAGCCACTGTACCATATATGGTCCATATTCATCAAGTGACGTAAAAACTCATTGACTTAAGACGGCCCTTCCCTTCATAATGAGGGCCTTTTGGTGGCATAGCCAAGCGGTAAGGCAGAGGCCTGCAAAGCCTCCATTCCTCAGTTCGATCCTGAGTGCCACCTATGTTATTTGTGGTTGCAACCCCGATCGGTCATTTGGGGGATATCTCTTCTAGGGCCCTAGAGGCCCTCTCCTCTTCGGACGCGATCCTCTGCGAGGACACTCGCCGCAGCGCGATCTTGCTCGATCGGTACGGAATCAAAAAAAAACTTGTCTCTTACCACCAGTTCAAGGAGCGGCAACTGCTCGAACAGATCCTTGCGCAGCTCGAGAGTGGGGCAACCCTTTCGCTGATTTCTGATGCGGGGACCCCTTGCATCAATGACCCAGGTCTTATTTTGATTCAGGCTTGTATAGAGCGGGGCTTTCCGTTTACTCCCATTCCGGGGCCGTGCAGTGTGATTCAGGCGCTGGTCTTGTCAGGTTTCGCGACAGAGCGGTTTCAGTTTGTTGGTTTTTTGCCGCGCAAACCCAAGGAGATGCTGCGGCAGGTGCTGTGCTATCCGGGGACGACGGTGGCTTTTGAGAGTCCTCAGCGGCTCATGGACACGTTGGAGGCGGTAGATGAGATCGATCCGAAGAGGCAAGTCGCCGTGGCAAGAGAGATGACCAAGACGTTTGAGGAGTGCCTTCGGGGCACTCCCAAAGAGCTGATGACCCATTTTAAGGAGCACCCTCCTAAAGGGGAAATCGTTTTGAGCTTTGCGTTGGGCAAGATTCCTGAGGACAAAATTCCGTTAGATGAGCTGATCGAAATGCTTCGGGAATTGCACGGGCTGTCTCTCAAAGAGGCGATCAAACAAGCGGCCCGCCTGCAGGGCGTTCCCAAGAGTTCCGTCTACAAGCAAGTTCACTCTAGACACGAAACTTTTTAAGTCGTAGAATCCTCCACTTTAACCTGTGAGGAAATGTATGACGAACCCCAAAGAGATCCTGTTTGATGAAGATGCCCGCAACGCCCTGCGTGAGGGGATCGATAAACTGGCCGATGTAGTGTGTGTGACTCTCGGGCCACGCGGTCGGACTGTAGGATTGCAAGCTTCTTGGGGTTCTCCGACGATTACGAGCGACGGAAATACGATTGCCAAAGAGGTCGAGGTGAAAGATCCCTTCATCAACATGGGGGTCTCGATGGGCAAAGAGGTCGCAGCGAAGATCAAAGAAAAATCGGGCGATGGGACGACGACGGGGATCGTGCTTTTGCGCGCTCTTGTGCAGGGGGGAATGAAAAATATCGCCTCTGGGGCCAATCCGATTGCGATTAAGCGCGGGATGGACAAGGCGCTTGAGCGGGTGCTGGGAGAGATCGACAAGATGGCCACGCCGGTCAAAAACAGCGAAGAGACGCGCAATATCGCTTCTGTCTCTGCTTCTGGAAATGAGGAAGTGGGAACGAAGATCGCAGAGTGCTTTGCTAAAGTGGGAAAGACGGGCGTTGTCGTCATCGAAGAGGGCAAAGGAACTGAGACGACCATTGAAATGGTCGACGGGATGCAGATCAACCGCGGTTGGATCAGCCCCTATTTCAACACGAATGCCGAAAAGCAAACGATTGAAATGACGGCTCCCCTCTTGCTCATCACCGATAAGAAGATTTCTTCTGCACAAGAGATTTTGCCCATTTTGCAACAGGTGGCATCGACTGGCCAATCGCTCCTCGTGATCGCAGAAGACATCGAGGGAGATGCCCTTTCCACCTTGGTCATCAATAAATTGCGAGGGACGCTCAAAATCGGAGCGATCAAAGCACCCGCGTTTGGCGATCAGCGCAAAGCGATCCTAGAAGACATTGCGATCTTAACAGGGGCGCAACTCATCACAGAAGACAAAGGACTTCTCCTCAAAGAAGCCGGATTTGATGTCCTGGGCAAAGCGGCGCAAATCACCGTTACCAAGGAAAAAAC
>CAYHED010000147.1:0-4039 GCA_964355615.1 uncultured bacterium | reverse complement strand
AAACGACCCCTCCCAACATCTACTACACGATGCCCTATGTCGAAGGGGAGACTCTCAAGCAAATTCTGCGGAACGCGAAAGAACCCTCTGCAGCGCAGGTTCCTGTGCTAGCGCGTGTCTTTCTGCAAGTGTGCGAGGCGGTTGCCTATACCCATTCCAAACGGATTTTACACCGGGACCTCAAGCCTGAAAATATCATCGTGGGAAAATTTGGCGAGGTGATGATCCTCGATTGGGGCATTGCCGATTTCATCGATGAGCTTAAAGGTGAAGAAGAGGACTTTCCCTCTCCACAAGACGAAGAGCTCACAAGGCCGGGCAAGGTAACGGGCACTCTTGCGTACATGGCTCCAGAGAGGCTCTCCGACAACACTCCGTCTGTTCAAATCGATCTCTACGCACTCGGCGTAATCCTGTATCAAATCCTCACACTGCAACTCCCATTTCAGAGAAAAACCATTGCCGCATTTCGCAAACAGGTGCATCTCGAGACATTTGTCGATCCGATCGAGATGGCCCCCTACCGAGATATTCCTCATCACCTGGCGGCCATTTGCCACCGATGTTTGGACCGCTCTCCCCAAAACAGGTACCAGAACGTAGATGCCCTGATTGCCGAGCTTAAAAACTACATCGAAGGGCGCCCCGAATGGGCCCTTGCCGCCGAACTGAGGACAGATGAGCCCTCCGACTGGCGGCTCCAGGAAAATATCTTGCCGGCCAAAAATCTCGCCATCACGCGCGATCTTTCGGTGACGGAGTGGGCCGCGCTAATGGTTTCCAAAGCCTCCTTTGCCCATAATTTGCGCATCGAGGCAAAGATCCGAATCGGAACTAAAAGCCAAGGTCTTGGGTTTCTATTCAGCATTCCGGAGGCCCATTTTGAAGAGGGATATTGCTTATGGATCGGCTCTCCCAAAAGCCCCTCCTGCCAACTCTTCCGCAACAATGTGCAGGTCATGGAGGCCAAAAAACTCTATCTACAGCCCAAAATATGGCACCAAATCCGCATCGAAAAAATCGACGAGTCGCTCAAATTCTACCTCGATGGTTCGCTGAAAATCACCTCCGTCAGCCATTTGCCCTTGGCAGGAACGCATGTGGGGCTGTTGCATAAAGAGGGAGATTTTGAAATTGAAGACTGGAAAGTCTACGACGGCAGCCACAATGCAGTCGTTGGCTGCTTGGCTGTGCCCAATACCCTCCTGAGCCACAAACTCTACGACGCAGCGCTCGAGGAGTACCGGCGTATCGGCCGCTGCTTTGCTGGAAGAGTGGAAGGGAGAGAGGCGCTCTTCCGAGCAGGGATTGCGCTGCTAGAAAAAAAGCAGTTTTCAGTGGCCTTAAAAGAATTTGAAAACCTCCACAAAACACCAGGCGCCCCCCTCGAATACTTGGGAAAAGCGCTCGTCTATGAAGCGAACTCCGATTGGGAAGAAGAGGCAAAATGCCTCGAGCTCGCCCTGAGAAAATTTCCCGCGCACCCGCTCCTCCCCATTTTGCAAGAACACATCGTCTACCGGATGCACGAAAGCTCACTCAATAACAGAGAAGCAGCTTACCGAATCATTCTCCTCGCCATCCGCCACGTGCCCGATCTTTTGCACAATCCCGATACAGATTTGCTCATCCAAAGCTTAGAGAAAAACTGGGAACCCCTCCCCTTCATGGAAGAGACTCCCCACCGAAAAGAACAAATCGCCATCCAGCTCGCCTTCTGGCTCCGTAAAATCCCTATTTTAGTCGAAATCGGCAAAAAGGTAAACGGGCCCCTTCTGCGAAACGTCCTCTCCTCCCTGCTCGAACTCGATGCAAAAGAGGCCTTAGAGAGCTTTTTACCCGAGCAACCCTTCCTCGACCTGCATGCGATGCGCCAAGAACTCAAAACAGGCCCCCTCAAAGACAAGTGGCTCAAACTCGAAGTGCCCAAAGAACTGCGCATCTACTACGAAGCCCTCCTGGTTTGGCACCACCTGCTCAAAGGAGAGCTCGAGTCAGCTAAACGGCACTTTAAAAAATACCCCCCCTCAGCCCTCCATCAAGAGTCATCCCCCCTCCACTTTCCGTATGGAACGTGGATCTATCTGACGAAAGGGAAAGCAGCAGCTCTCCACCACTTCGCCCAAGCCCTCGACACCCCCTATCCCCCCACGACAGCGCTGCCGAGCCTATTCCTCACCGGCCATACCAAAAAGGGCTTTTGGTGGGAGCAAAAAGAGCTCCACCGACAGATCGACCTCTTCTACCGCTGCGTAGGGAAGAGATAAAGGTAACTCTTTCTTGTTTTTTCTGCGCTTCTGCGCTTCTGCACTCTTCTGCGCTGATCGGTTTCTTTCCCCTGACAACCAGAGAATCTCTCCCCCTTTTCAGGGGAAAGAAACCGATCAGCTCTCGAGCCCTTCGGGCAGCAGAAGCGCAGAAGCGCAGAAAAAAATATCATCAGGAGCTGCGACCATGAGCATGAAATGGACACCCATTTTTCTACAAGCGCTCAAGAAACTCAACCCCGCGCGCCTCCTCTCCAATCCGGTCATGCTCATCACAGAGATCGGCGCGATCATCACCACTTTAGAAGTGTGCTTCCTTCCAGTAAGCCATCCCCACTTCTACATCCAAGTCTCTATCTGGCTCTGGTTGACAGTGCTCTTTGCCAATTTCGCCGAGTCCGCCGCCGAAGCCCGCAACCACGCACAAGCCGACTCCCTCCGCCAAGGAAGAGTCGAGAGCATGGCCCAAGTCAAACAGCCCGACGGCTCCTTCCAGGAAGTTCCCGCCAAGCAACTCCATAAAGGAGACATCGTCCGAGTCTCCACCGGAGAAGTGGTCCCCGGCGACGGAGAAATTTTAGAAGGGATGGCCTCCATCGACGAATCCGCCGTCACCGGAGAATCGGCCCCCGTCATCCGCGCAGCAGGGACCGACTCCAGCTCCGTTACAGCCGGAACTACCCTCGTCTCCGACCAACTACTCATCCGCATCTCCGCCGACGCCGGACACAATTTTCTCGACCGGATGATCGACCTCATCGAAACCGCCAAACGGAAAAAGTCCCCCAATGAGCTCGCCCTCACCATCCTCCTATCAGGACTCACCTTCATCTTCCTCGTCGTCATCATGGCCATGGAGATCTTTGGCCTCTACTTCCACGCCACCCTCTCCGTCACCATGCTCGTCGCCCTCCTCATCTGCCTCATCCCCACCACCATTGCAGGACTCCTCAGCGCCATCGGGATTGCCGGCATCAACCGCCTCATGCAACACAACGTCCTCGCCATGAGCGGCCACGCAGTCGAAGCCGCCGGAGACATCGACCTCATCCTCATCGACAAAACCGGCACCATTACGATAGGCCGCCGCAAAGCCACTGAATTTACCGCCCCCCAGCACATGGCCGCCTTTATCCGCGCCACCTACTTCTCATCCCTTCACGACACCACCGACGAAGGACGCAGCATCATCGAACTCCTCAAAGAACGCTACACAGAACTCCTCCCCAAAGAGATCCCCGAACTCACAACCATCCCCTTTACCGCCCAAACCCGCATGAGCGGCGCCGATCTAGGCTCCGAGCAATTTCGCAAAGGCTCCATCGACGCCGTCGAAAAGTTTGTAAATCACCCCCTCCCCTACGAACTCGCCACCGCAGCAAAAAGATACGCAGAACAAGGAGGCACCCCCCTCATCGTCTGCGACAATCAAAAAGTGCTCGGAGTAATTCTCCTCAAAGACATCGTCAAACCCGGACTCGTCGCCCTCTTTTCCCGCTTCCGCGCCATGGGAATAAAGACCATCATGATGACCGGCGATAACCCCATCACAGCCGCCACCATTGCAAAAGAAGCCGGCCTCGACGATTTTCGAGCAGAAGTTTCCCCCGAACAAAAACTCGCCATCCTCCTCCAGATGCAAAAAGAAGGAAAAATGGTCGCCATGACCGGAGACGGCGTCAACGACGCACCCGCACTCGCCCATGCAGACGTAGGCGTCGCCATGCAATCAGGAACCCAAGCCGCCAAAGAAGCCGGCAATATGATCGACC
>CAYHED010000146.1:0-4048 GCA_964355615.1 uncultured bacterium | reverse complement strand
ATTGATCAATCCAAAATGAAAAAAAACTCTTTTTTGTCCCATCAAGCATTCCCACACCACGGCCTTCAAATACGGATTTTAGTAGCTCTTTCTTTGTCTGGGGAGTGAAGGACGCTTCGTGTTTTGAAACTAAATCTCCGATGACAGTGAGATGTATCGAATCAGAGTGCTGCAATGCATAAGAGATAAAGGACCCCATTGCAGTGGGGCTTAGCTGTGCTCCCTCGAGCAATTGCATCAAGGTAACACATTGAGTCTGAAGATAATTAGATTGAGCGGTCAGAGGGTTAGCTACAATCGACGTCCAGTAGGTCTCGAGGAAGGAAAAGGAAAGGAAGGAGGTCCTGGTTTTTGCAATGAGCGCATGTTGGTTTGCGTCTGTTAGATCTTCCCTGAGGAGCAAGTCCATAATTGCCTTGAGAGCGCCTTTTTGTGGGAGGGTCTCAATGAGCCGTCCCAACAAGGGTTGGGGGATGTCGGGGTCAAGAAGCTGGCTCAGGGAAAGGGCACGGCGGTCGTCCCATACCTCTGGGTGGGTGCCAAAATACTCCAAAATAGTGTTGGCCTTATCCTCACGTGAGTGCTCGTAATTGACTAGAATTTGCAGTAAGCTGCTAGAATCCCAATCGTTTCTGTGATTGAGGATTTTTTTAAAGAGTTCAGTGTGGGACTTGTGAGCGGAGATGTTAAGAATCTTTTCCGCTCTTTCTAGATCGTTCAACTCCCCATTCCACAAGCTCAAGTGGACGATTTCTTCGTTGTTTGCGGACACAGCTTGGAAAAAATAATCTTCCTCGAAATCGCGGCGAGCGTAGGCGACCAGCTTCACTAGGTTGAGGATATTGCCCAGTACAGGGACAAGACCCGCGTAACAGCTCCATTGGGATTTACTCAGCACATGAATTTGGAGGCTTGTTTTCAGGCCAGGGGCCACAGGGTTGTGGGTATCGACCTTATAAGCCGACTGATAGATGAGTTGAGCTGCATTGCTGAGGGTGCTCGCAATAGGTACGCAGTCTAACACTGCATCTGTCACTTGAACAATTTTCTGAAAACCAACCATTTGCGCCGCCTTGGGACTGTTTGGCGGCAAAGAATATCAGAGAAAAAAATTACAAAGCAATCTTATTCTCTTTTGGCGAGGAGGCCGAGAACTTGGAGCGCGATGTCTGCCATGTCGAAGAGGAAACTGATGTTGGCCACTTGCGCAACCGCTTTGTAGGTCGGGGTTGAGTCGTCTAGCAAGCCTGCGGCTTGTGCAAGAGCAAAGAGGCTTCCTGCAACACACAGTATGGCTGTGAGTGTCTTCATCATTCGGTAGGCTTGGGTTTCGGGGGTGGCGCTAGAGGGGTGGAGGAGGTGTTCGGGGTTTTGGGTCAGTGCGAACCTGCCGGCGGTCAGGCCGTAGGCAGTGGCATCGCAGGCATGTTCTAGAAGGGGGCGGATCCGGGTGGGTAAAAAAGCGGCGCCAAAACGGAGCGCGCCAGCACCTTGGATCCCGGCAGAGATAAAATATCTTTTGAGCTTCTCTTGGAGGGCGGCTTCTTCTTGGGGGGTCGGCGCAATCGGGAGATCTTTCTGCGCCTCAGCTGCCGCTGCCACAGTTCTTCTCATTTCACGGGTGTTCCAAAGGTAGGTGACCGCAGCCTTGTAATCTTGGTAATGAGCAGGATCTTGTACCCACTGTGCTACAGCTTCATAAGCTTCTTTTGAGATAATTGCGCTCATTAGAACATCCGGTTTTATTCTCGCCTATAGTTTATTACTGTTTGTAATTAAAATGAACTAAAATAGTATATTTACAAGTGTTGTAAAAAACGAATTTTTGATTTATATAAGGGGGATGCGCTATCACAAGCTTTCTCCCCATGAAGAGGGGATTATTCTCCACAAGCAGACGGAACGGTCGGGGACGGGGCAGTACGACCGTTTTGATTGGCCGGGGGTCTTCGTTTGCAAGCAATGCGATGCTCCGCTCTACCTTGCGGAAAACAAGTTTTCGGCGGGGTGTGGGTGGCCTAGTTTTGATGAGGAGGTCGCTGGGGCCGTCCACCGAAAGCCCGATGGGGAGAGGACCGAGATTCTGTGCGGACGCTGCGGGGCCCATTTGGGGCATGTATTTAACGGTGAGAATCTTACAAAAAAGAATGTGCGCCACTGTGTGAACTCTGTATCGCTTTTTTTTGAGCCGGCTCTCACAGAAGAGGGGTATGAGAGGGCGTTTTTTGCGGGGGGGTGTTTTTGGGGGGTGGAGTACTGGATGGAGAGGGAGCGGGGAGTGGTGGGTACGCGGGTGGGCTATATGGGTGGGTGTGTGGCCGATCCGACTTATGAGGAGGTGTGCTCGGGGAAGACGGGGCATGCCGAGGTGGTAGAGGTGGTCTTTGACCCTAAAGTTATTTCTTACAAAACTGTGGCTCAGCTTTTTTTTGAGATTCACGATCCGACTCAGTTGATGCGCCAAGGGCCCGATCGGGGGGAGCAGTACCGTTCTGCGATATTTTATGTGACGGAGAGGCAGAGGGTCATTTGCGAGGAGCTGGTCGGGAAACTAAAGGGGCTGTCTGTGGTGACGCAACTGGTTCCGGCTAGCCGGTTTTATTCAGCGGAAGCGTACCATCAACGCTACTATGACAAAACGGGCAAGGAGCCTTATTGCCATGTGCGGGTTAAGAGGTTTTAGAGAGGGCGGGGGACCATTTCCGGTCGGGGTGGTGGAACAGGACGACCGTGATGACGGAAAGACCTGTGAGGCCAGCTAGGAGGAGGAAGGCTCCTTGGTAGTTGCCGGTGAGGTCGATGAGCCAGCCGGTGAGCGCGGGGGCGATGATCCCTGCGAGAGCAAGGCAGCCGGAGGTGATTCCTTGAGCAGAGCCAGCTCTTTCTTTAGCGACGTCGATATTGGTGCTGAAGAAGGCGGGCTGGGGGAGGAGGCCAAAGCCGAGGCCAAGGCTTAAGAAGAAGATGGAGAGGCCGAGGGAGTTGGTGTAGCCGAGGCAGAGGAAGGCGACGGCAGCGAGGAGTTGGCTGCTCCAGATCACGTGGGAACGGGAGAGGCGGCTGTTGCCTGTTTTCTTATAGAGGTAGTCAGAAATCACTCCTCCCGCTTTGAGGAAGGCGGCTCCTACGAGCCAAGGGATCGTGAGGTACCAGCCGACGCTTTTTAGGTTGAGGTTGTGCTGAGAGAGGAAGTAGCCGGGGAGCCAGAGGGTGGCGAAAAAGAGCATGTATCCAAAGGCAAAATAGGCGAGGTTATTGGCGATGAGGGTGGGATGGGTCAGGAGGAAGCGCCAGCTAATCGGGGGCTCGTCTGCGCTTCGCTCGTTGGGGTCTCGAGTGGCAATGAGGGCTTGCTCTGCTGGGTTGACGTGAGGGGAATCTTCTGGCTTGTCGCGGAAGACGACGTACCAAATCGCTGCCCAAACGATTCCTAGTCCGCTGATGATCATGAACATATATCTCCAGCCAAAGTCTGCGACGAGATACGAGGTGATGGGGGCGCCGACGACCGACGAGAGGGGGATGGCGACGAGGCCGAGGGAGAGGGCGCGGGCCCGCTCTTTAGGGGGGAGCCAGTTGCTAATGGAGCGGCTCATCGCAGGGAAGTGGGGCCCTTCGGTAATGCCGAGGAAGAAGCGCAGCGAGATGAAGCTCCAGAAGCCGACAGCGATGCCGAGAAGACCGACGCAAAGGGACCAGGAAACTGCGGCGATGGGCCAAACAAAACGGGGTCCTAGGCGGTCGACTAGCCATCCACCGAACGCAGTCAGGAGCACGTAGCCGAGGCCTAAGGCCGAGAGGATCATGCCAAACTCGGTATCGGTGAAGTGAAACTCCTGCTTGAGGGGGTCGATCACAAAGGAAATGGCCGAGCGGTCGACGAAGTTCACGAGGGTAATAAAGAAAATCAGGCCCGTGACGACCCAACGAAAATTGGAGTGAGGAGTTGGCTTCATGGCATCAGATTCTACAAAAAAGGGGGCTTTTATGCCAGGAAAACTGTGTTATACCGCTCGTGATTCAAAAATTAGGAGCTGCCGGCGTCGGG
>CAYHED010000145.1:0-4086 GCA_964355615.1 uncultured bacterium | reverse complement strand
GGCTTGGGTATAGGTTTCTCGATGACTAATTGGGCGATGATTTTGAAGCGCGAGACGATGAGTAGGCTCAAAAAACAGAAGACAGAAAGAGAAAAAATTCGGAGATAGCCTTGCAGAGTGTAGCGCCAAAGAATCGGAAACATGCTTTGAGTATAGCTGTTTTTGCCTTTTTAAAAAGGCACTGGGATGGAAAGAGCCCCCTTCTGCTCGGCTATTCGGGCGGTCCCGACTCCAAGGCCCTGCTCTACGCTCTGATCGCTTGTGGGGTCGCTCCGCACGTGGCTCATGTCGATCACGGCTGGCGCAAAGAGAGCTCACTGGAAGCAGAGGAGATCCGACGGGAAATCAGCTCTTTGAACCTCCCCTATTACACAACTCGATTAGAAGGGTGCACCACGGAAGAGTCCGCTCGTTTGGCGAGACTCTCTTTTTTTAAAGAAATTTCTTGTCACGCAGTGCTTTTGGCTCACCAAGCAGATGACTGGGCGGAGACCGCCTTGAAGCGAGTTCTCGAGGGGGCTCACCTGCCCTTTCTGGGGGGAATGGACCCGGTCTCTACGTGGGGAGAGCTGACTCTGTGGCGGCCTCTATTAAAGGTGCCCAAGAGGGAGCTAGAGGAGTACCTGGCCCTGCTGCAATTGACCCCCTTTTATGACCCGACCAATAGCGACTCCGCCTATTTGCGCTCTCGGATGAGGATGGAGATTTTACCCGATTTGAGCCGCTCCTTTGGAAAAGAGGTGTCGAGCAACCTCACGGCTCTGGCCGAAAGGGCCTCCGAATTGAAAAGTTACCTCGATCGGAAGGTCGCGGGCAAGGGGATCGAGGAGCTGACCGAGAGGGTCGAAAGGCGCCACCTGCTCCAGTCACTGGCCAAAAAAGGGGGGGTGACCCTCCCCAAAACTGTCTTGGAACCTCTCCTCGATGCGATCGAGGCGGGTAAGACCGGGTGGCGCACTCAGGTGCAAAACCTTGAGGTTCGGGTAGATAAGGGGAAGGTCGTATTTTTATACACAAGTTAAGAGTTTTTTTGTTATGAGGAATTTTTATAACAGTAACTGACGGTACTAGGCTGACGACTAAGAAAAACGACATCGACCTTGGCTTAGGAGACAGATCTGAGCTGTTACGAATTTTTTAAGCCAAAGGCTCCGGCCTTTACTTTATCCACACTCCAATATAAAATAGGGCGATTATGGCCAAAATGAGTCCAGATCCTAGAAAAAATGCTTCCAGCAGCTTCGCGCTGTTCCTCCTTGTGGCGGTTCTCGTGCTGCTCGGTATCCAGACATTTGCTCCTGAAAAGACGGCAAAGATCGCGTTCAGTCACCAGGCCGAGCACCTTACGAACCTCAATCTGACCGTTCCTGAAGAGAATCGAAAGATCACGCAAAATGAGAATCTGGTCACCTTCACAGGGAAATTCCGCGACTCTCAGCCGGAAGAGAGTGCCGAGCGTTATCGCTATCTGGAACTGCTCAACCAAAACCATGAGCTCAAGGCCTCTCAAGGGGCGATTGCGCAGGGGCTCGATTCTCTGCAAAAAACAGTGGTAGACGCAGCAGACATTTACCTGCACCTCGTCGGAGCGCCCCTTTCTCGGAGCGGGTTTACCGTTGTAGGCTCTACCTATGATACAACAGATCGCAACAATGCGGTTGTGATTCACACTCTCTCAGATAAAGAGATCACATCCCTTCCCGTTTTACAGAAAGCTTTGAGCGCAGCGCAAGGCTCTCCCTCTTTGGAGAGTCTCGATGTGGTGGCCAAAGAGCTCCATGACATGGTGACTCTTCTCCGCTCTCCCACTTTAGGCGTTGGCGCCGAAGCTACAAAGACTGAACTCAAGGCCATCAGTACGCAACTCTCCTCGGTTGCAGACTTGACAGCGACGGCACAATTGCAGGCCTACCGCAGTAGCACAGCTCAAATCGCCCAAATCCTCACCGCCATGGGCCGCGAGCAAGACGGGGTTCGCCTCGCTTCTCTCCGCAGCGTTCGGAACTATGTCGAAGAGTTGCAGCAGTATACGACTGTTTCTCAGAATTTGGAAAAAAATGGGGAACTCCTTAATAAAGCGCGCGGCAAAGTGGCCTCCGTCATTTGGTATTTCAATAATCAAGAGCTCTCGACCCGCACTTTAGAAAAGCAAGATCCCGAGACTTTTGGCCATTGGTTTGCTCAGGCGCAGCAAGAGTGGAAAAATTTCAATGAAAACAAAGGGCTTAATTACCGTGCGCCCGATCAGGCACTCAATACGGTCCTTGAAAAGACTTTTAAGAGCCAAGAACCACCTCTCAATTACTTTAGCTATATTCTCACCGTGCTCCCTGTCGCAATGGTGGTCCTCTTCCTGTACTTCATCTTCTCGAAACAAATGAAAGGGGGAGTCGGCTCTTCCGCAATGAGTTTTGGAAAATCGCCCGCCCGCTTGATGACCAAAGAGACCAATAAGGTCACTTTTAAGGATGTCGCTGGAGCCGATGAAGCAAAAGAAGAGCTCAAAGAGATCGTCGACTTTTTAAAAGATCCGCAAAAGTTCACCGCCCTCGGCGCTCGTATTCCTAAAGGGGTTCTCCTCGTGGGTCCTCCAGGAACAGGAAAGACCCTCGTCGCTCGCGCTGTCGCAGGAGAGGCTGACCGCCCCTTCTTCTCGATCTCCGGATCGGATTTCGTCGAAATGTTTGTCGGCGTCGGTGCAAGCCGTATCCGCGATATGTTCGATCAGGCAAAGAAGAACGCTCCTTGCATCATCTTCATGGATGAGATCGACGCTGTGGGCCGCCACCGCGGTTCTGGAGTCGGCGGAGGGCATGACGAACGGGAGCAGACGCTCAACCAGCTCTTGGTCGAGATGGATGGATTTGACTCGAGAGAAGGGGTGATCCTGATCGCCGCGACCAACCGGCCTGACGTGCTCGACCGAGCGCTCCTTCGCCCCGGCCGCTTTGATCGTAGAGTAGCGCTCGACCTGCCCGACGTCAAAGGGCGTTTAGAAATTTTGAAAGTGCATGCCCGTAGAATCAAGATGGACCCTTCGGTCGATCTGAATGACATTGCCCGCAGCACTCCCGGTTCTTCTGGAGCCGATTTGGAAAACGTCCTCAATGAAGCCGCCCTCTGCGCGGCTCGTAAAGGGCGCTTTGCCGTCACCTCTGTCGAGCTAAAAGAGGCTTGCGATAAGGTCCGTTATGGTAAAGAGAGACGTAGTCTCGAGATGGATGAAGGGGAAAGGAGAACCACCGCTTATCACGAGGCGGGACACGCCATTGCAGGGCTCACCGTCAAATTGAGCGATCCGGTTGATAAAGTGACGATTATTCCTCGGGGCTTTTCTTTAGGGGCCACCCACTTTATGCCGAAGAAAAATCGCCTCAGCTACTGGAAGAAAGAGGCGTTGGATCAACTCATCGTCCTCATGGGGGGGAGAGCCGCGGAAGAAATTTTTGTCCACGATATGTCCTCTGGCGCTCGCCACGACTTCATGCAGGCGACCCGCTTGGCTCGGAGCATGGTCTGCGAATGGGGGATGACCGATAAGCTCGGCCCTGTCGCCTACGATCAACAAACGGAGACGAACCAGTACTTAGGGGTCCGCAATAACGATAAAGACTACTCCGATAAGACCGCTGAAGAGATCGACCAGACGGTGCGCCAGCTCCTCGACGAAGCCTACAAACAAGCGACCGCAACGCTCGAACTCCACCGCGATAAGGTAGAGCTCATGGCCAATATGCTGATGGAGTTCGAGACTCTCGACTCCACAGATATCAAGGAGATGATGGAAGGGAGCTGGGATTCCGAGCGGAAGAAAGGGCGCCTGAAAGCAGCAGACGAGTTGCAAAAGAAAGCTCCCCCACCCCCACCGCCTGTGCCGTTAGCGGCTAGACCTCCGGTCGTCACCGACCAGGGTCTGAGCACTTAGGGCTGAGAAAAGAAACGAACCACAGAGGCACAGAGAGGAGAGAGGCGGCACAGAGGCGAAGGCTTCGCCCTCGCGCTCCCAGCAAAGGACTGTCGTCCTCTGCACTCCTTTCATAAATGGGATTCAAAAGGGCGGAAGCCCTTTTGCGGTGCTCGAGGCAG
>CAYHED010000144.1:0-4089 GCA_964355615.1 uncultured bacterium | reverse complement strand
TCGCTACCCTTGGCTTGATCTATACTTGGCTGAAAATTTTATTTGGATAGGTTCGGGGAAAACTTGCTGTTTGATGGCACTAAAGCCATCAAAACAGGGGGAGGCTAGTGGCGTGAGGCCGAAAAGAATTGGCGCAAAAAGGGGAGAAACCTCACAATGAGAGCCTGTTTAATTCAGGAGGGTTTAATGGGCACAGTGGCAAGTAGTGTTGAGGAGATTTACGATCAGGCGCGCCGTTACATTCAGGGAGATGGAGTGGCTTGTTCTTACGAGCGGGGAGTGGTGTGCTTAAAAGAGGCGGCCGAGTTGGGCCATCCGAAAGCGCAGTACAATTTGGGTATTTGTCTTCATCAAGGTACAGGAATTAAACAGTCGTACGAGGAGGCTTTTCGTTATTTCACATTGGCTGCAGAGCAGGGACACCCTCGCGCTAATTACATGCTGGGTTGTTATTTTGCCTTTGGGTTCTTAGGCCCCATATCTGAGGAACAGGCTGCCCACTATTTTCAATTAGCTGCAGAAGCTGGGGTTGCAGATGCCCAATACGACTATGGGGTTCTCCTCTTGAATGGGAAAGGCACCGCCAAGTCGGAGGGAGAGGCCGTTCGTTATTTCACATTGGCTGCAGAGCAGGGGAATGGGGATGCGCAATACAATTTGGGGATTTGTTATTGCCAAGGGCTTGGATGTCCGGTTTCGTATGAAGAGGCAGTCCGCTATTTGGAGCTGGCTGTAAAACAAAAACATCCCAAAGCTGCCGAAGCTCTCGAATCTGTCATGATGACTCAGAGATCCTCTGCGGCACAGCCTCGAATATGAGGAGGGGGGATTTTATCCATTGCTCCACAATTGCCCTGTCTGTTCTTATGCTTTTATCGGGAGAATCAATGATCACCATGTCATCATCTTCCTCTGTCAATAGAGGTAGGTGCACTTGAGGGCCTGAATCAAGTAGGAATTGGCTGAGAAACTGCGTGTTTTTTGTAGTAGCTAGCTCCTTGAGAAAGCAATTATCAACCCGCCAATACCAATCGAACTCAAGAATCTGTATATTTAAAGCAGTTGCGACGGCTTTTTTAAAAGTGTCTTGGATTTTTTCGTTGGTACTTGGACAGGTAAGTGCGAAAGAGACCCACTCTTGAATCTCTCCTCGGCCAAACACTCGGCCAATCTCAAATACACTGAGAGTTCGATCAATCCAGTTCTTAAAATCAGCAGCTGCAATTCCGTCGAATGCTGCAAGGTGATCTGTAGTTTCTGCAAGGCCTTTCACCCGTTCCATCAATCTGGCAGTCCTTTCCTCGGGCGTTTTCCAGTCACGGCTAACGTACTCTACTGCAAATGCAAATCTCTGAAAGAAACCGCTTGTTTCAAATAGAATCTGGGTTCTTAAATGCTGTGTTCTTGACGCCTCGGATACTGCTGCTGCGGCCATGGAGGACTCCCTTTGGGAGGGAGATTGTACTCCTTTGAAGGATTTTTTACTACCCCCCCATCCAGAGGGAGGCGAGGTGGTGGGTGAGGGCAGAGACGAGGGCGGCGCCTGGCAGGGTGAGGACCCAGGCGAGCATCAGCTTTTTGTAGATGCCCCAGTGGACGGCCTTGTGTCCTTTAGCAGAGCCGACGCCGGTGATGCTGCCGGCAATCATGTGGGTCGAGCTGATCGGCATGCCGAGAAAGCTCGCCGCGAGGATGACGCAGGAGGCGGCGGTTTCAGCAGCAAATCCTTGCACGGGTTCGAGCTTTGTAATAGAGTAGCCCATCGTGTGGATGATCCGAAAGCCTCCGGAGGCAGTCCCGAGGCCCATCACAACCGCGCAGGAGAGGATGACCCAATAGGGGATCGCTGGAGAGGCGATGTAGCCTCCGGCAAATAGGCCGAGGGTAATAATCCCCATGCTCTTTTGCGCATCGTTCAAGCCGTGGGAGAGGGCGACGAGGCAGGCTGAGCCGATCTGGAGATGGGGAAAGGCTTTTGCTCCGTGGCCGTCTGACTTGCGCTTGAGGTAAAAATAGAGGAGCTTCATCAGGCCAAACGCCAAAGCGAACCCGATAAAGGGGGAAAAAATCATCGGGAGGATGACTTTATCAATCACCCCTGCCCATAAAATCGTGCTGGGCCCTTCGTGAAACCAGGCGGCGCCAATGAGGCCGCCAATCAGGGCGTAAGAAGAACTGCTGGGAATTCCGTAATACCAGGTGAGGAGGTTCCAGAAAATCGCTCCGATCACGGCGCAAAGGACAACCATCTGCGTGGCGGTGTTTGTGTCGACAAGGCCGGTTGCCACTGTCTGAGCAACGCCGCTGATTTGCGTGGCTCCCACAAAATTCAGCGCTCCGGCCATAAGGATGGCGGCTAAAGGGGTGAGTACGCGGGTCGCAATCACGGTCGACACCACGTTGGCGGCATCGTGGAACCCATTTGTATAGTCGAAAATAAGCCCCAGAATGACGATCAGAATGATAATTTCCATGGGTGTAAGGGTACCCCATTCAAGAAGAGATTGCAAGAAAGGTTTTACATCGTGTAGACTAGTGAACTTTACGGAGGTTTTATGTTCAGAGCTCTGCTCGTGTTTCTCGCTGCTATTTTAACTGCTCAAACTCAAGAGGTACAACCTGTGACTGCAAAAAATCCCATCGTCGTTTTTGAAACCACCGTCGGCAATTTCGAGGTCTCTTTAAAGCCTGACGTCGCTCCCAAAGCTTGTGAAAATTTTCTCGGCCTCGTCCAGAAAAAATACTACGAGGGTATCGTCTTCCACCGGATCATCAAAAACTTCATGATCCAAGGGGGAGATCCTACAGGTACAGGTGCGGGTGGTGCGTCCCTTTGGGGCAATAACTTCATCGATGAGTGCGCAGCTGCCGTCCGATTTGATAAACCCGGTCTCCTCGCTATGGCCAACCGCGGTCCCAACACCAACGGAAGTCAGTTCTTCATCACCACTGTGGCCACTCCTTGGCTGAACATGAAGCACACGATCTTTGGAGAAGTGACGAGCGGATACGATGTCGTAAAAAAGATGGAAGCTGTCCGGACAGGCCCTGGCGACAAACCGATCGATCCAGTGAAAATCATCAAGATCTCCATAAAGTCTTAGGTTTGAAATATTCTCTGTTGCTAGAATCAAGGATGTTTCGAAAATTTTTTACCTGGAGTTCGTATGCATAGTATTTCAATTGATTGGCTGGGCGTTTTAGTCGCTGCAGTGTTGAATATGGTCATTGGGTTTGTCTGGTACTCGAAGTGGCTCTTTGGCCCTTTATGGGTGAAGTTGGCTGGAGGGGAGAGCTCAAAAATGGGTGATGCGAAACTCGCTTTGCTCTGTACCTTTGTCTCTTCTTTAGTCATTGCCTTTTTCTTAGATTTTTTTGAGGCCCATATTGGCGTTACAACT
This sequence comes from uncultured bacterium, assembly GCA_964355615.1. Classification (GTDB taxonomy): domain Bacteria; phylum Chlamydiota; class Chlamydiia; order Chlamydiales; family SM23-39; genus CAIVVG01. Next base: position 688 of record CAYHED010000144.1, on the reverse strand, counting down.
GTCTCCGATGGAGTGTTTATCGGCGTATGCGCTTGGGCTGGATTCGTTGCTACCACGCAGATCGGCTCAGTCATCTGGCTAAAAAGACCCTTCAAACTCTTCTTGCTAGACACAGGAGCGAAATTGCTCTCTTTTGCCGTGATGGGTGGCATTTTAGGCGCATAGTACTTGACTTGAGGAGGCACTCTCCCTTAAACGGAAGAATATGGCGTTGATTCAAAAACCAATCCAGAGGCCCAAACGGCTGCTCCTCATCACCTCTTCTGGAGGGGGTGGGCTTTTGCAAACAGCAACAGCAAAAGAGCAGGAAGTGCGGCTTCAAGATCCAAATACCGTCATCCTCAGGCGTGATGTGATGAAGGACTGGATGTGGCAGGTTATCGGAGATTTCTTCGTACACCGCTGGAATCAGGCCCAAATTCGGGGAAATGTCGCTGTTCAAGGGTTTTATGTCTGGGGCCAGAGAGTCATAGATGGATTCTTATGGCCCAATTATTTCTTCTGCGGTCTCTACACGCTCTTTAAAGAAGATATCGATCGGGTCATCGACACGCAGCCGATGGGAACAGGACCTTTAGTTCAGGCTCTTCGGATCTTCAACCGCTTCCGCTCAAAACAGGTCCTTTTAGAAAAGGTGCTCGTCGACCTACCTACAAAAAGGGCTATTCACTTCTTTCGTCCCATTAAA